>JAXHVG010000199.1:0-4640 GCA_034189245.1 Caldifarciminota bacterium | reverse complement strand
AAACAGAATGAAACTCACTGAGTCAGACAATTTTATGGATATGGCTACTGCAATTGATAATGATAAAATAAGCCGTTTTATAGATAATGCTGCTGAGGATTATTTCAATACTGAGGTGATAGACTGCAATATACCGGAGGCATATCTCTGGAATGAGTTCTATAAGAGAAGCGAATTGAGCAATGAACCTGTGATAATGGGACTGAAGATCAATATACTTGTCATGATAGCCGGTATTGCCCTGCTGCTTTCGGGAATCCTCGGCTCAATGATAAAGCATCACATGCGTATAATGAGATGTTTCACATGCGGAAGATATATATATCCTGTTGATACAAGGGAGTACAATGATCAGAGGGTATGCAGCAAGTGTTTCAAGATGCTTGATTCCACTGTATCGGATTCACTGAGAGCAAGAAAATACGAAAGTCTCATAAGACTCAAAGAGAAGAGCTTTGCAAGGATGTCCCGCATTATGAGTTTCATATTCCCCGGAGGGGGGAAAATACATCAGGAGAGATTGTTCAAGGGTATGGTGTTCATAATTCTCACTGTATTTGCCATACTGCTTATTTTTGCGGATAATATTTTTATTGTGAGGAATCCGCATATTAATTATGCTATTGATTTCAATAATGACATCATACTGATAATTGCAGCAGTTCTGCTCTATGTCATAAATCTCGCTATAACAAAGGATAGTCAATGAAGGGTAATATAAAGAATAGAGAAGACATTCCGAATATTCTCGGATTCATCAATCAGACAGACAAGACCGGTGTTCTTACACTTGTAAATAAAGGTGATCAGATAGAGATAGGATTTATCAAGGGTAATGTTAATGCTGCTGTTCATAAAAGATCCGGTGTGCAGGAGCTGATAAAGGAATATCTTGTAAACAGCGGTAAGATATCAAAGGATGCATTTGAGAGAATAAAGGGCCTGCACAAGGATACGAGAAAACCCTATGAAGAGATACTGATTGATGAAAAGTCCATCACAGAGAAGGAATGGAAGGATATCATTCATTTCAAGATACAGGAAATAATGGATGAACTCTTTAATTGGGATAGCGGGTCTTATGAATTCCTGGAAGATATTATTATGTATGAGAATTCCAGTGTCAAGATATCCATCAATACCCAGGGGCTCATTATGGAGGGCATGAGACGCATTGATGAATGGCCTCAAATCAGGACAGCTCTGCCGTCTGCCTCTCTTGTATTTGCATTGGCAGAGAATAAGCAAATACCCGATAATATCGGAGCAGAGGAGAAGAGGCTCATAGAGATAATTGACGGTTCAAAGGATTTGAAGACATTGGTTGAGATTTCGGGACTGGGTAAATTCCTCACCTATCAGGCAGTCTATAATCTCAAGAAAATGGGTCTGATTAAAACAATCAAGAGGAGGAGAAGACCTGCAAGACACAAACCGAGGGAAAAGGTCCCTGTCAATAAATATCTCGTATTCTCATGGATAGTGATACTGCTTGTTATTGTTCTTACAGGATATGCAGGCAGAGTTTCATTCCCATATACCGGTTCATTTACAGGTTCACAGAGTGTAAGCAACCGGGCATATGATTCATATAATATGGAAACAATAGATTATGTGCTTAGAATATTCTATCTTAAAAACAGTTATTATCCGGAGTCACTTGAAATACTGGCTGAAGACGGATGGATACCTCAAAACATTATTTCACGCTACATATACTTCAGAAACAAGGATGATTACACACTCAGAGTAAAGAATTAATCCAATTCTTTCCTGTATTTTTCAGCAGCTTTGTCCAGTGTTTTCTGAGGGTCAGTATTACCTTTCACAATATATTCAAGGGCTTCGCCGAGCATCTGTCTTCCCAGATACCATATATTTGCCTGTGGTTCCATATGGGCATAATTAAGCTGATTGTAAACATCCTTAAGTCCCGGATTCTTTTCAAAATGCTCCCGGAGAACAGGATATTCATATGCAAGAGGAGTTACAGGCACATAACCGGTCTTTGCAGACCATATTGCCTGGATCTCCGGTGATATGAACCATTTGATGAATTTATACGCTGCTCTTTTCTGGTTGTCCGTTGCATTCTTGAAAACAGATACATTTGTTCCTGATATGAGAACAGCATCCCTCTCACCTGACGGCACAGGAGCAACCCCCAGTTCAAATGTCGGTTCATTATCCTTTATAAATGAAAGTGACACACTGGACCCGTAAATTGTTGCGACTTTCTCACCTATGAAATCATCCTGATGCTGATATCCTGTTGTGACATAACCTGTTTTATCATCAAGAATTGTTCTGTCAATGTTCAGTGCCTTAATTGCAGCAGGTGAATTGAACTTGGGGTTGAGATCTTCATCTACCAGTATGCCGTTAAACTGCAGGAGTCGTGTTTCAAACATCCATGTGTTTATATTGAATGCAGTGCCGTAGATATCCGTCTTGCCGTCATTGTCAGTATCAACAGTGAGTTTGCGCATTGTCTTGAAGAATTCATCCCATGTTTCAGGGAATTCTTCAATGGA
This sequence comes from Caldifarciminota bacterium, assembly GCA_034189245.1. GTDB lineage: Bacteria > Hydrothermota > 32-111 > 32-111 > 32-111 > JAXHVG01. Next base: position 2,106 of record JAXHVG010000199.1, on the reverse strand, counting down.
GAATTCCTTAAATCTGTCCTTATTATAGAAGAAGGTAGGGACTGATTTATTGAATGGGAGTGAGACGAGTGTACCATTGAATGTATTATCCTTAACGAATATATCAAAGAGATTTTTCTCAATCTCACTGATGTCCTCCTGAGAGGCAATATTCTCAATAGGCTCAAGCCTGTCGCCCATAAAGAGCTCCATGGTCCATGATTCATACATCTGTGACATCACGGGGGGATTGTTAACTGAAGCCATTATCTTCTGCGATAATGCATTATAATTACCCACTGATACAGGCACCACTCTGATATCGGGATTCAATGTATTAAAACTATCAACAAGCTCATCCAGAACGTCACCGATCGGACCGCCCATAACATGCCAGAAAACGACCTCTGTTCTGTCAGCAGCATTTGCATTGTCCCCGCACCCTGTGATAAAAAGACCCAGTGTGAAAATCAGTAGTAATGTTAATATTACATTGTTCCTTTTCATTTGCAGCTCCCTGTTAAATTCAATTCACTGTGAATATTCATAATTTTACAATAAATTCACTATAATGATAATATTAAACAGTATGTAAATATAATCAAGTGTAAATTAACCGGTGTTTTGGCGGAAATAGATACTGAATTGAATATTATGAAAAAACCGGAATAAAATAACACTTGACAAAAATCAGTAATTATGATATAAAATATACAATGCATCCGGTTAGGGCAGGGCTTTCCTCTTGTATTTTCCCTTTGAAACATTATAATAAATGCATCAAATATATATGGCTTTATATGAATAATAATGTAACACTAAAATAGTGCGCGAGAGTGGCGGAACGGCAGACGCGCTGGATTTAGGATCCAGTAGGTATTCCCTGTGGGGGTTCAAATCCCCCCTCTCGCAGAATAAGGAGTAATAATGGATTACAATGCAGAAGTTGACAAAAAATGGAAGTGCACTATCAATCTGGCTATTGATAAGAAGGAATTTGAGGATACTTACAGGAATATTCTCTCTGAATACAGGAAGGAGTCCGGAATAAAGGGATTCAGAAAGGGCAAAGCGCCCATAAAGATCATAGAGAAGAAATATGGTCCGGAGATTGAGAATGAAACAATAAACAAAATCGTTCCGGTTAAATACAGGGAAATTATAATGAAAGAGGATATTCACCCGATAACACAGCCCCTCATAACAGATATGAAGAAGGATGAGAGTAATATCAATATTGAGATGACCATTGATACTTATCCTGATGTAACGATAGACAATTACAGGGATATTGAAATAGAACTGGAAAGAAAGACTGCTGACGAGGATATGGTGGAAGATGAGTTAAAGAGACTCAGCAAAAATCAGGCTGATATGGAGGGAAAAGAGGATGCCCTTTCGTCTGATGATGTTGCCATTATTGACCTCAAGGTATTTGACAGTAATGGAGATGAACTGGAAGAACTTGAGACAAAGGATTATTCGCTGGAGATAGGCAGTCCTAAGGTTTACCCGGAAATATCCAAATCTGTGGAAGGCAAGAAGCCGGGAGACAGTGTTGAGGTCTCATACACATATCCCGATGATTTTGATGATGAGAAACTTCAGGGCAGGGAGGTTCTATTCAAGATTGACATCAAAAAGGGATTCAGGAGAGTTCTGCCGGAAATGGATGAGAAGTTTGCTGAGAATTTCGGTATGAAGAATATGAAGCAGATGAAAGAAGCAGTTAAGAACAGTCTCCAGAATCAATTTGACAAGGATTATGAAGCGCAGAAAGAAGAGAAGGTCATTGACAGTATTATTGAGAAAAATCCCTTTGAAGTACCCGATTCACTGATCAATGCTCATCTCAAATCCCTTGTTAATAATATAATGAGGGGCGAAGATACAGAGATAACCGAAGAGAAGAAAAAGGTTTATGGTCCTTATGCTGAATGGAGAGCCAAGAGGGAAATCATTCTCGCCTCCATAATCAAAGAGGAGAACCTGGATATAGATGACGAGAAGGTTGAAGAAGAGATAGCCAAATTCAGGAATCATCCCAATAAGCAGATGAGAGAATATGCAGAGAATCAGTCAATAAGGAAGGATATTAAAACAGATATGCTGTATAATAAAGCAAGG
>JAXHVG010000198.1:0-23060 GCA_034189245.1 Caldifarciminota bacterium | reverse complement strand
CAAGGACAATCCGTTTGTTGATTTTATAATTAATGTGCTTAAATACAGTTTAGACAATACGAGTAATGAGGCATTTGTGCGGCTTATCCATCTCTGGCAGGATATAAGTAAAACAAAAACAGGGTATGAGAGTGCCCGGGATTTTATTATCAAGACACTGATTGCAAAGGGTGAGAAATATTTCGCACTCAATAAGGATGAGAGAGAAGAGGCGCTTACATTGCTCTGGGGCGAAGACGCATATTCGCGTTACAGAGACAGAATCAGTGCAACAATAAACAGTGTGAGTGTTTATGAGAGCATTAATCTTATTCTGGAGATTATCATCAATCCCCTATGCAGGGATTACAGCCAGTCCATTGCCCATATCACGAAACTGAGAAATACTGCCTTCAGCAGAATGAAGGAGGAGAATACATTCAATTTCCTCAAATACTATGATGAGTATAGGGATGAACTCAATATTCCTGCTCCTGCAAGTAAAAATGCAGTGACCATATCCACAATTCACAAGGCAAAGGGGCTCCAGTATGATGTGGTTATTGTGCCGTTTGCCAAGTGGAATACGAAGAAGAACCTCAAGAATGAATATTTCATATACAATGACCCGAGGATTGCTGTGCAGTACGGCGATTTGAAAAAGGATTACATGGATTATTTTGATGATGGTGCAGTAATCAAAAAGATGAAATCTGAAGAGGAGACATTCTTTGATGACATCAATCTGCTCTATGTGGCAATGACAAGGGCATGCGGGGAACTGTATGTGTACTCCAATACGGATGATAAATTCGCAGAAATGGATACCATTGAAAGGGTATTCACGAAGAAATTCCTGGAACTGAAGGAAACAGGGCTTGAATCGGAAGAAAAGGAGACCCATCAGCAGATAAGCATAGGCAATAGAAGAACAGTTGAAAAGGAGGAATTGCAGCCGGAGAAATCAGTGCAGCGGCTCACTGCATTCAGCCATAAGGAGCATATGTTTATAGACAGGCAGATGAACTATATAATAAACAAACACAGGGCAGAAAAAGCAAGTATAACACACGGCAAAGTCATACATGAAGCTCTTGCGGGCATATACAGTGAAGACGACATTGAGCCTGCAATTCACGAACTCCTCACAGAGGGGAGGATTACAAAAGATGAATCAGAGATGTATAAAAAGGAACTTCAGGATATAATCAGCAGCAGTGAATTTGCCATTATGTTTGACAGGGATTATGAGGTGCTCAATGAGAGAAACATACTGTTCAAAGGCGAGATTAAAAGGCCGGACAGGGTGATGATAAAGGGAAGCAAGGTGCTCATATTTGATTATAAAACAGGCGGCCATGAGGATGAATATGAAAAACAGTTAAGGGAGTACATGAATGCTTACAGGGACATGGGCTATAACGCGAGGGGGTTTATTGCCTATACAACTGACAAGAAACTGCAGGAGGTGACAGCATGAGGTTTTTACGTCAGGTTTACAATAAAGCAATGGAGTATGACACAAAGAACACAGCAGTCATAATGCCGTCTCAGAGAGCATGCGTCTATCTCAGGGAGCAGTTCAAGCATTCAGAGAAAACAATGATACTGCCTGATATAATGACAATGGAGCAATTTGCCGAGAATATGAGCGGTCTCAAACAGGAGGATAATCTCAATCTTGCCCTTTGGGCATATAAGGTGTTTTCAAAGCATATCAGCGGCAGGGATTTTGAAGAGTTCCTCAAGATATTCAATATAATGATGACTGATTTCAATGATATTGATATGTATGGTGTTGGGATTGACCGGTTGAATAATCTTGCTGAGATAGCTGAACTGGAATACAGGGAAGGCGGTTTTGCAGAGAAATACTTCAGTATGATGGCTGTTCTCAAGGATATCTACAGTGAACTGAATCAATTGCTTGATAAGAGACAGACAGGCTACAGGGGCATGATATACAAGAAGGCATTAAGCAGTATTGAAAACAATGATCTGCCGCAGAATATAATATTCTCCGGATTCAATATACTGACACCTGTTGAACAGCAGATTATAGATGCATTGATTAAAAAGACCAATGTTGACCTGCTCTTCAATATCCCCGACACACTGCTCAGCAGTAATCATGAAGCAGCATATTTTATCAATTCTCATCTGGAGAAATGGCCGGATAATGCAGTGAATTTTGACTGCAGTGATAATCAGGAAGTGAAGATATACGAATATTCACTGCCCACTGACCAGGTGAAGGTGTTTGACAGGGAAGCGCGGGATAAAGAGACAGCAGTGGTGCTCTGCGATGAATCAATGATGATTCCTGCAGTGAAGGGCTTGCCTGAAGAGATAAAGAATATCAATATTACAATGGGCTATCCACTCAAAATGACGACAGTATTTATGCTTTATAAGGCAATAATGCAGCTCCATGCCAATAGAACCCCGCAGGGCTATTACAGGGATGATATACTGAATCTCATTGAGAATAAATACGCAAAAAAGAAACTCTCAGGCAGATTGAATGTTGTCAGGTCAAGAATGAGAGAAAACATGACCAGTTATATTGAATTAAATAAAATCTTTGGCGGATTTGAGGAAAATCAATTCATACAGGATGTATTTGACTGGTATGATGATGACTCTATCAAGGGATCGCAGTACATATTGAAAAAACTGATTGATTTGATGGAGAGTATTGGAGCAGAGGAGAGCAAGGTCGTGCCGGCAGAGAGCAATATTGTGACAATGATAAATACATTCAACAGAATACTCACATTATTTGAAAATAACAGTGACATATTGAATTATGACAATCCCGGTAAACTGGATTCACTGATTTCCAATGTTATTGCAGGTGCATCTGTGCCATTCTCAGGAGACCCGCTTACTGATTTTCAGATAATGGGAATGCTGGAGACGCGTTGTCTGGACTATGAAAGGACAATTATCATGTCTGTCAATGAAGGCATTATCCCCAAGGGCAAGAGGTCAAATTCATTCATACCATTTGATGTGAGAAGGGGCTGGGGACTGCCCACATACATGGACTCGGACAAATTGTTCTCATACTACTTCTATACATTGCTTTTAAACAGTAATGAAACAGTGATTACATTTGCCAAATCCGATGATGAGAATTATTCTGAAAGGAGCAGGTTCATTGAACAATTGCTCTGGGAGATAAGAGAAGGCGGGCTCTTTGAGGGTCTGATTGACAAGGAGAGTCCCATTATTGAAGACAGTGTGGATGTGGATAATACAAGGGGCCTTAAAATCATAGACAAGACAGATGATATTATTGAAAAGATGAAAAGCCGGTCTTTCTCCCCATCCAGTATATCGCAGTATATCAGGAATCCCGTGGATTATTATTTCAATTATGTGCTCGGTATAACAGATGACAATGATATTGACGCAGTGGGATACAGGGAAATAGGTACTGCTGCTCATGATGCACTGGAAAAGATAATGGCCGGTCAAGTCGGTGAGACATATAATGGGTCTAAGGTTAATATGGACAAGCAGTACATAGAAAAACTCATTGAAGAGAGTTTCAAGAACAACAATATTAATGACAGCAGCAGGGGCAAACCCTATGTGATGAAAAGGGCAATCAGGGAAATGATGATTAAATTCCTTGAAGAAGACAAGAAACGCTCACATGACAAGATTAAAATCATGGAACTGGAAGAAGGCAAGGCAGCGTCAATAACTGTTAATGACATGGAAATTTCCCTTTACGGCAGATTTGACAGGATTGAGGAGAAGGACAGTAATATAATCATTATGGATTATAAGAGCGGTAATGTGAATAACAGTGACCTCAGTGTCTCTAAGATAGAAGACCCTAAGACAGACAATGTGATAGATATAGATGAGTGGAAGGATAAGCTGAATGATGACAAGAAATTCCAATTGCTCCTATACGGATATATTGCATGCAGACAGGGCAACTGGCAGGACAGAGCATTCAATCTCGGCATATATTCATTGAGAACACCGGGGGAAGTTTATTATCTCCATTATCCCAGAAAGAAGAAACCGCTTGTATATGAAAAGGGAAGCAAACTGGACAGGGCATTTGAAAGGGTTCTGAGAGACATTATCAGCGAGATGCTGGATAAGGATATTTCATTTGAATATGTTGAGAGAGGGGAGTGGGGATAAAGAAAGACACGAGACGCGAGTCGCGGGACACGAGTCAATTCCGTGTGATTCGAAAAAAAGATAAAAGATGAAAGGTAAGAGGTACATGAAAGATAAAGAAGCGGGAAGAAGTAAGAGACACTAGACACGAGAAATCGCGAATAAATCCGCTCTACGCAAAACGCATGACGATAACCGTAGGGGTTCAACAATTTGACCCCAATCTAACATTGTGGAAATCAGGATTTTGTATCTATCTTTATAATCAGGAAAAAGTGAAAGAGGCATTGACATACACCATATATGATGTAAAATAAGATTATGAAGTTTCATGTTCTTTATTATACAGATGAGAATGGTAAATGTGATATTGATGATTTCTTAAATTCTTTAAAAATGAAAAACAGAGCAAAAGCGATTGCATGGATTGATAAACTGGAAGAGAAGGGCAACCAACTCCACAGACCTTATTCTGATTATTTGCGCGATGGAATATATGAACTGAGATTAACATTATCATCAAACAATATAAGAATATTGTATTTCTTTATTCACAGGAGCAGCATTATTCTCAGTCATGCATTCAGTAAACAGACAAGAAAGGTTCCTGAAAAGGAGATTGATAAAACTCTGAAAAGGAAGAAAAAATATTTAAGAAGAATAAGGAGAAAAAATGAAAAAACATGAAGATAGGCGAAAAGAGGAATTAATAAATCCGGAGTTTGAACAGTACTATAATATTGAAAAAATGAAAGTTGATCTTGCCTGCAAAATCGTATCTTTGAGAAAAGCCAATAAATTAACTCAATCAGAATTAGCAGAACATATAGGTATAACTCAACAACAACTCTCAAGATTTGAAAATGGCGGCAATGTAACAATTGACTTATTACTTAGAATATGTAAATCCTTAAATTGTTACTTGAAATTAGAAACAATAAAGTCCGTATGATTCAAATTTCAGTAAATTAATTTTCACCAGTCACAAGAAACCAATCCGTCGTTGCGAGTTCATCCCTCTTGCTAAGCATCCGCGAAGCAATCTCTATATCAGCCCCATTCATAAGCCTCCAGCCTTTTATTGTCATTCCGAACGAAGTGAAGGAATCTCCTTACTAACCCTCGTATCTTTTCCAGCGGAATTGACTCGTGTCCCGTGGCTCGCGTCTCGTGACTCTTACTTCTCCATGCTTGACTGTATTAAAATACATATATTGGGTATTGACAAATATGGCAAAATGGTGTATGATAATATCAAATAAAATGGAGGTTATCATTAAAGGTATTCAAAAATCCCTGTACCAATCTTCCCGTACATTACAGGTCATAGTTTTCGGCAATTATTTCAGCAGAATGACCTCGGATGAGCACCTGAAGTTAATAAGCGAGACAATGGAAATGGTTATCAGGATATTTGTTATGTATGACAATGGTGAGATTGAGGATCCGGAACTGGCTGGATTGTACAAAATACAGAAGACTATAGAGGCTCTAAGAAAAATAAGGCCTGATCTCATTGAGGAGGATGTTGAGGAGATGCTAAAGCTCGTAAGCAGACTGGAGGCAATGTATGAAACACCGGAATTTTTTCCTGTAAATGAATTTGTTGAATTGCCCAGGAAGATAAATGACAGGTTTCCTCAATTGATGTTGAAGTATGACGTCTACGGGAGCCCGTTTTCAATGAAGATAAAAACAATGGATTATTCTCAGTGGGTAGAGGAGATGAAGGATTTGAGAACAGAGGCATTCAACACAGCATTTGGGGAGGATGACAATGATTAATATAGGAGCTGATGAGGCATATATTGAGATTAATATAACGGATTATGAATTCCCTGATATGGGTCCTGATGATTATGACAGCAATTGGCTGGAATTCAATCTCAATATAAAATCGGATATGCTCACAGAAAGTCCGACTAAGACAGGTTTCTTAAGGGCAGAGGAATTACCGCAGTTAAGTGATTATCTGGATAGATGCAGGAACGGAGAACTGGGGGGAGAAAAATTTGAATTTCTGGACGGAACATTGGATATTAAATGCATCAAGAATGGAGATAATTATGGAATCAGCATTGACCTGTTCGGGGAATTGACGCCAGTGGATTCCAATGACAACAGTTTTGGATTTACGGTAGATGCAGATGCCGGGGATATTGAAAAGACAATATGTGAGCTCAAAAAAGCATATAAAAAATTCCCATGCAAGATGGAAACGGATAAGTCATTCAAGCCACGCAAGAAATTTATAATAGATTAAGATACTATGAAATATGAAGCATACTGGATAAAACCCGATGGAGATATTATTCCCGTAAAGACGCGGCATATTGATCTCATAATCCAAAGACCCGGGGAATTTGATTTGTCGGAGGAATACATTAAAGAGCAATTCAGACACTTTAATGAACCACTGGGCAGGGAAGGCAAAGCACGCAGGGAAATAATGAAAAAACTCATAGAAGATGGATTCATAAGAGTCCGCTTCAAACCGAAAGAATGGATATGGTATATGGAATGCAATGTAATAGATACAAATACAGAAATACAAGTCAAGAAATGGATTGAAAAGATAGGCGCTAATGAGAATAATAAGTGTAAACCAATACTAATCCAGTCAATAAAGGGTGAGAAAGTTAAGTATGAGTGCTAATCCTCTATTCGCGAATCGCGAATTGCGATTCGCGAATCGTGTTGACAAAATTAAAAATTGTGTCTATAATATTATTATGAAATCACAAGATATTTTGATAGCATTAAAGATTATTGAGAGGGATTCGGAGGATTGGCGGATCATTGATATTGCATATAATTTGAAGATAAGTCAATCTGAGGTTCATGAGGGAATAAACAGATTGCATGATTCAGAGATTATGCACAGAAGAAAGCATATTGTAAAGAACAATCTCGCTGAATTTATTATACATGGCTTGAAATACTGTTTCCCTGCAATTCCCGGTATGAAATCCCGTGGAATACCTACCTCGCATTCCAGTGAATTCCTGAGCAATATTGTCAGAGACAAGGATCAGGATACGGTTGTATGGCCTTATGAAAATGGTAAAAGCAGCGGAGTCAGTATACCGCCGCTATACAGCAGTGTCCCTTATTTTGTTCTTGAAAACCCATTTATGTATGAATATCTTTGTTACATTGATGCAATAAGGATAGGGAGAAAGAGAGAGAGGGAATATGCAAAGAAGAAAATATCACAATTGCTCAAATAGATATGAATGTTGAAAAAAGAATAAGGGCTGTAGCAAAGGGACTGGATAAAGCAGGAGTAAATTATTGCTTCATAGGCGGTGCTTCCTGCGGATTTTATATTGATGATCCCAATGCCAGTAAGGTAAGACCGAGAGAGGATGTTGACTGCATTGTTGAAACAAGTTGTGACAGGGAATTTGAACAATTGCTCAAGCAGATTACCTCTCTGGGATTTGAAAAGAATGATGCATCAGAAAGTCAAAGCAGATGGGAATATAATGGCATCAAGGTAGATATAGTACCAGCCTGTCAAGACGAGAATAGATGGTACCGGGAAGGCATCAGAAAATGCAAGGAGAGAATAATGGGTGATGTTACTGTACGATATCTTTCATTGCCGTATTTTCTTGCTTCAAAACTTGAAGCATTAAAACACAGGGGAGCCGATGATCTTTCCAGCAGCAAGGATTTTGAAGATATTGTTATAGTGATGGATGGACTGAAAGATTTGTCTGTCATAATGAATTTTCCGGCAGATGTGATTAGATTCATACGGAAGGAATTTAAATCCATCTCTCTCAGAGAAGATTTTTATGATGCATTAGTGGGACATATTGATGTCAGTCCGATAAGAGAAAAAAGAGCAATGCGGATAATGGATTTTCTTAATAATGAAATTATCAACTGAATGAATTGACTTTTATTACATGAATCATATAATTTAGTATATGAAGAAAAGAATATCAGATATTGCAGATGTCATAGCAGGAATCAATTTCCCGCCGAGGGGCAAATCATTCGGCAGCGGGGAGGAGTTTTCTGTGATTAATGTATCCAATCTGGACAGATCAGGTTTTATCAAGGGGCCATTCAAGAAGCTCAGGGTGGAGAACAGGCGCGATATAATAAGATATCAGGTGCAGTCCGGCATGGTTCTTATCAGTGCCAGGGGCACACGGTATAAGACAGCCCTGGTTCCCGAGGAAATGGAAGGATATGTGCTCACCTCCAATTTGATAGGCATAGATATCAAGGATAATTCCATTGACCCTGCTTTCATTGAGTTGTTTTTAAGGAGCAGATACGGCAGAATGGAGCTGGAGAGGCACAGCAAGGTCCACGGCGGTCTGATGATAATGTTTAATGTGAGTCAGATTGAGAATATTGAACTGCCCAATGGCGTATTTGATGAGAATGTTATGGCAAGATGCAGCAAACTGCTTTCATTGCATAAAGAAATGAAAGATATTGTGGAGGCAGTCAGGAAAGATCTTGGCGATATGCCTGATGCATTAATTGAAGAGGTGATGAGACATGATACGCAGGATTAGACGAAGCAGTTCATTGAGGGATTTTGGTGAGACGAATGAGCTCTATCCATTCCTTCTTCTGGCAATGCAGGCATATTCGGACAGCAATGAAATGGATGCTATTATTGAGATGCTCGTAAAACGGAATGGGGCATTCAAGGAATTGCAGAATATTTATGAAAAAATGACCAATGATTTTGATAATGATAAGATTGCTCAAGCTGTACTGAATCTCAATAAGAACACAAAAAAACCCTGGGATATAGACGGGTTCTTGAATTACATTGGTTCAAGAAGCCCCCTGAGAAGAAGAAATCATGAGTCAATTTACTGGGAGCATGTATTCAAACACCTGCCCGGTAAGAACTACGAGAGTATGCTTCTGCTGAATACCGATTACTCCCTGCTTACTTATGATTTTATAGAGGAAATAACCCGATTGAGTAAAATAAATATCTTCCAGGAAGAGGAAAATGAAAGAATAAAAACACTATGCCTCCTTGCAGCCTATAAGGTGGAATCATTTACAGTGATTGATTCCATTGAGAAGGCGGATGTTATTATCATGGATATGAATCCCCGCAAAGACAAAATAAAGAATATTGAAAGCCGTTTTGAAGATATCAGTCCTTTTATTGAAGATGGGTCAACTGTTGTGTGGAGATTGCTCTATATGCTCGCAACATCAGGAAGGACAGAGCAGTTTCGCAAGAATATTATCAATGATAAGCTCCTCAATTTTGTTGTGAGTTTCAGACATGATGATTCAATCAGGGGACTGGGCAGGTATATGCTTGTCGGTTTACATGCTGATTCAGATACTGCTCTTATGACAGAGATTGATGTCAGCAGTGAAGAAAAGACAATAAAGGAAACATCTGTCGAGAGAGCAGAAATCGTTTCAAACAATAACAGACTAAAGGTTCAGTCATATCTGGACATTGATATTAAGGGTGAAAGGGATTTGGAAGATATCACAAAATCCCTGAAGAAGAATTTGAAGAGACTGAAAGAGATTGGGGATAAAATTTAGTTACAAGTAATCGCAGCGAAGCTGCTCCCGTACAACGGAAAACGTACAAAGTACAACGGTTGAATGAAGAGCAGGAAGAAATTGGCTGTGAATAGCTGCCACAGAGATTGCTTCGCGAATGAGCAGCAAGAGGCTGAACTCGCAACGACGAAGACCGGCTGGAGCCAGGTCAATAGTTTATGGTGGAGAGAGCGTACAACGGTTGAATGAAAAGCAGGAAGAATAGCTCTGTGAATAGCCGGCCATGGAAGATAGTTACTGGTGGCTTGTTGTTGTGTGACTCGTAGAGAAGGTAAAAGATTAAAGGTAAAAGAAGGATAAAGAAACGGGAAAGGAATTTGAATAGCAGTAAGGAGATTGCTTCTTCACTGCATTCATCGCAATGACATCTTCAGGCTGTTGGCTGATATAGATATTGCAGAAAAGTGTAAAAAAACCGGGCAGATTTAAATCTGCCCGGTCTGTAATTTAAGAAGAAATTACTTTGTCTCTTTCTTATCCTTTACTTCTTCTTTGGGTGCTTCTTCATTGGAGAGTTCCTCCACTCTCTTGTCAACCTTCTCCATGATCTTATTGTACTCCTGCGGATTCTCAAGAAGCATTGCCTCATAATCACTGAACTGTTCTTCTGTTACACCATGTTCATTGTAGAGCATCTCCAGTTTCTTACCTGATTGGTCTTCTGTGAGTTCCTCTGAAGTCCAGTACATTGTATGTGCCACAATGTCAATGTAAATCTCTTCTGTCATTTCATTCTCTGTGTCCATTGTTTCTACTGCTTCATCCGGGGCTACTCCTTCTGTGTCATCTGCATTATTACATCCGACTGCAAAAACCAGCATGGAAATAGCAATAGCAAAAACAAATAATCTGACAAATTTCTTCATAACATTACCTCCTAACTATAATATTTACTGTTATTTAGCATATAATTGAGTATATTGTCTTATATAACCTTTGTCAAGGGTAAAATGTCTATATGTAAAATTAAACTTGATAAAAAATTAATACTGCATTACTATTTGAAGAAGGAGGTATGATATGAAATATGTAATTACAATACTTATGACTATGGGGTTTATTATGTGCGCAGGACAGCCGGATATTGATTATGATGTTATTAAGGCAGTAAAACTGCCTCTACCGGATATAGACAGTGAAATATCTGTTTCAATGGCTCTTCTGAACAGGCAGAGTGTCCGCAACTATATTGATAAATCACTAACCATGAATGAAGTGAGCCAATTGCTCTGGGCAGGATACGGAATAAACAGAAAGAATACGAATATTCCCCAGTTAAGGGGCGGGTTCAGGACAGCACCGTCAGCAGGAGCACTGTATCCACTGGAGCTCTATCTTGTTGTATTCAATGTGGATGGACTGGATGAAGGGCTCTATCACTATAATGCGGCAGAGCACAATCTGGAGCTCCTTAAGAAGGGAAATCTCAAGAGTAAACTCTTTGAAGCAGCAATGGGGCAGAATGCAGTGAAGCGGTCTGCTGCATGTATAGTCTATTCTGCTGTTTACAGCCGGACAATTGCCAAGTACTCTGACAGGGGAAGGCAAAGGTATGTGCCGATGGATCTGGGACACTCCGGGCAGAATGTGTATCTTCAGGCAGTTGGGCTCAATATAGGCACTGTTGCAATAGGGGCATTTAATGACGAATTACTTGCTGATGTGATAAGTATGTCTGAATCAGAGACACCATTATACATTATGCCTCTGGGCAAGGTTGAGGATGATTTTTACAGCAGAAGGGAATAATACGTGTAGTGTTATATTGCACCGTCTTTCCTCATAAGAAAAAGTCACTGAATATAACTATTATGAATTGTTTGTTTTCTTAATAAAAAAGCATTGAGCAAAGCGATTGAAGTATTGACGGTGAGGCTCGCACATTCTCATCAGCACCGAATTATCGGTTATGCATGGGTTGGCAAAGGTGCTTTCTGAGAACTGTCCTCGCCTCATGATTGTTTGTGAGGAAACATACCTCTTTCAAGTACTTTATTTTTGAGGAATAACGTTGCACTTGACAAAAAAATGGAGGTGCGTTAAAATATAAAATGAGGCAGGTGCAGGCTCAACATTACCATTGGTCTTAAAGACCGCACAATGGATTGCCACCCTGCCTCCTTTTAAATACAAAAACAACTGGGAAAGTATATATTGGGGGTTGTAATTATTATATGGGACTGAGAGAAGAGGTTTACGGATTTATCAGGGATTATGATAAGGGAGATGTTGAGCTGATTTCCACTACCCTGAAGAAGAACAAGAAAGATGTTCTGCTCTGTCTGAAACAACTGGAGGATGAAGGCAGGATATATAAGGGAAGCAGGGTGCAGGGATATTTATACAAGGCAAAGGATAATGATGCACCTGAATCGGATTATCACGAGAAAACTTATTCCATCAATCTGCCGGCTGATGATATTATAGAAGAGATGTTTGCCCTCGGCAATATTGAAAAGAGATGCAATAAGAATTGCAGGGCGATTCTGAGATTTGTCTATAGATCACTCATTGATAATGCAAAGAAACATTCAAAATCCGACATTATTGATGTGAGCATTGAAACAGACAGTAAAGACGCGGAGATTAATGTTGCTGACAATGGTCTGGGTATATTGAAGTCCATGGTTGATAAAACACATTTCCCTGATGAGTTTTTCGCAATGATGAATATGTTTGATGAGACCAATACTGCTGATATGAATGAGGACTGCACCATTGCAGCAAGGATGCTCATCATGCATATGCTGGCAGAGCAGCTCTCACTTCAGACACATGATATTCTTTATGATAAATATAATGAATATTCAGGTGCGTATCTTTCCTGCAATTATTATGAGGGCACCAGATTGAGATTTTTGATTTCACGTAATACAAGAAGAAAGGTGAGTGACTATATTATTGAAAATGAGAGGTATTAATGACAGAAATAGATTTTGTCAAAGGGGATATCACCAAAATAGATACAGAGGTAATTGTCAATGCAGCCAATTCATCCCTTCTCGGGGGAGGAGGTGTTGACGGTGCAATACACAGGGCAGCAGGTCCCGGGCTCCTCAAAGAATGCAGAGCAATCAAAGGCAATCCGCGATGTCCCACAGGTGAAGCGAGGATTACAAAGGGATACAGATTGCCTGCTCAATATATCATACATACAGTGGGGCCTGTTTACAGCAAGGGCAGTCAAAAGGAAAGAGAATTACTCTACAATGCCTATTATAATTCACTGGATCTGGCCCGAAAGAATAATATTGAATCCATTGCATTCCCTGCAATATCAACAGGTGTATATGGTTATCCTGCCGATGAGGCAGCAAGCGTGTCTCTTGAAGCAGTTCAGAATTTTGTCAATAAATATCCGGATGCTTTTGAGAGAATTGTCTTTGTGCTATTTAATAATGAGACGCACAGCATATTCCGGTCACAGGGTGAGGATTCAGGGCTTCTGTGAACGTATAACAATAAAAGAGCCTTCTCCATACCCATCCTTCACTTCTTCGGCTGAATCCATCTCATTAAGATTTCTGAATATGGTTTGAGCGAATTTGAAATTGACAAATCCCGCTTTTTTAAGATATGAAACAATCTCATCAGTTGAGTAGAAGGTAGCGTGTCTGTAAAACACATTCTGCTCTTTGTACTTCTGATAGAGTTTCCCTATGGGGCTTTCCCTGTCAATCAGGCCAATGAGCAGATGGCCGCCTTTCTCAAGTGTTCTGAATGATTCGCTCAGCGACTTTTCAATATCATCAAGAAAGCATATTGAAGTTACCATGAGCTCAAGGTTAAATTCATTGTCATTGAATGGTAAATCCTCTGCCTGTCCTATTGTTATCTTAATGCCTCTTGTGCGCGCTATGGAAGCCATTTTCTCAGATGGTTCAACACCTCTCTTTATACCGAGCGGCTCAGCAAATCTCCCTGACCCGGCTCCTATCTCAAGTCCATTTTCAAAATCAGGCAGCAACTTCCTCACTGCTTCAATTTCAGAGAGATATGCATATCTGTTTTCCTCAAACCACTCTTCATACATATCTGAATATTTATCAAAGGCTTCTGTCTTTGCCATAATTCCTCCTTTCTATTATCTTAATCAATTGAATGCACACATCAAGCCCCATCTTAAAGGAACAGTTTTTTATTGTCTTAGAGTTGATTTTGTAGTAAAATCATCAATAAGGAGAATATAGACAGTGAATAATTTTATTTCAAAATCCGCGGAAAAATACAGTAAAAACAAATTAAGAAGAATGGCTTGTTATGCAATGAACAAGAGGGGAGAGATCTATCAATTAACAGGTAGAAGAGAAGAGGCATTCATAGATTACACCAAAGCCTTAAGTACAGCCGGGTCATCTGATATGGCGGATATGCGCGGAGAAATACTCATAAATATGGGTAAATTGAAATGGACTGAAGGGGATTATGAAAATGCAATGCAATACCTCAGAAAATCAGAGGCAATACTGGTCAAGGAAAACAATAAAGAAAGACTGGCATATGTCATTGGCAAACAGGGGAATATATTCTGGCGTCAGACAGATTATAATAAGGCATTGAAATATTATGATAAGCAATTGTCCATATGCAACAGTATCAAGAACCGATTATGCAGAGCAACTGCACTGGGTAATATTGGAGGAGTGCTCAGTGACAGGGGGCAGTATGATGAAGCAAGAGAGAAATACACTGAAGAAATGCAGATATTGGAACAAGAGGGAAATGAGAGAGACTTATCCATTGTTTACGGTAATCTATCCAATGTATCAATGCATACGGGAAATTACGGTGAAGCATTTGAATTCACAATGAAGAGGCTCAAGATAGCTGAAAAGATCGGGGACAGAATGCGCATTGCCATATCCCTCGGTACACTGGGGAATATATCAAGATACAGGTCAAGATTCAAAGAGGCATTGATGTATTATGAGCAGGCTATGGGTGAATTTGAAAGAATAAAACACAGGGCAGCAGTATCAATCACAATAGGGAATATCGGCATATGTTACTGGAGGCTGGGGGATTATAAGAATGCCCTGAAATTCTATGATGAGCACTACATAAGTGCTGAGAGAATCGGCGACAGGGCCGGCATGCAGAGGTCTCTCGGGAATATGGGCAATGTCTTATGGCGTCAGGGGAAATTCAAACATGCTTTATCTAAAATAGAGAGTCAGATAGATATATGCAGGGATATAGGTGACAGGCATCATCTTGCTTTGGCTCTCGGCAATCTCGGCAATGTCAAACGGGATATGGGAGATACTCAAAACGCAATTAAATTGTATAATAAAGCAATACATCTCTCCAGAAAGCAGGGGATTAAACCATTACTTGCATCAATTATGACTGAAAAGGTAAGACTGTATATAAAACTGGGGAGAAGGAATTATGCCGGGAGACTCCTCAAAGAATTGAAGGAATTGATTGCGGATATTGATGACAGGGAACTGGATTTTGAATATATGTCATTATCAACACAGGTGAAACCTAAAGAAGAGGCATTGAGCGCTTTGCGCAGAATGAAAGATGAATTCAGTGGAAAGGTTCAGATGGCAAAAATCAATTATCTGATTTATTCATTTGACAATGATATTAATGCAGGCAAACAAGCATTACTTCTATACAGGGAATTGTTAAAGAAAAGCAATGATTATGAATACAGTCAGAAAATCAATGAGTTATCAAAGTATCTGAGAGATTAGAATAAATGTCTTATCACTTCATATAATTGATTATTCTCAGGTTTTTCTATGGACGGGAAACTTTCAAATGATTATTTCATCAGAATGAATTTCTCGCTAATGACATTGTGCTCTGTGGATATATGAATAAAGTATATCCCGCTCTTAACCCCATTGAGATTTATATTTACCTTGTCTGACAGCAATCCGGATTTGCTCAACACTCTCATACCTGCAGTATTATAGATTATATATGAGATATGTTCATCACTGTGTGACAGATGAATATTGTTCTTACCAAAGTGCACCCTTATGTCACCGGACACAACTTCATCTTCAATAAAGCGCTCTTCATTTATCATCTGCATATTCTCATTAACGAGGAATGTGTAAAAACCTGCAGGTGCCGGATAAGGGTCGCATTCACGCTTCAGTGAACTGTCTGTTGCTGTTACATAATATTCAACAACAGTGCTGTCCGGCTGTGAAGGTATATTGCCGGAATACCAGTTCAATGAATCATATGTGAGATATTCATGCTGCCACACTGTATCACGCATCTGAGATGTTCTGTAATAAATCCTCAGTGAATCGGGTATCAGTCCCTCACCGGAATACGGTATGATATTCACATCTACCTTGTAGTCATATATTGTTGAATTCTGATCATCCAGGGATCTATGGTCAATATAGAGCATATTGGAATCATACAGTGCCTTGGAGCGGCAGTGAATAGCATCAGTGGGTAGGAATTCAATACTGCCTCCCGGGTCCTGAATACCGATTATTTCATAACCGGGCATCAGTTCTTCATAAAGAGCAATTGCAGCAGAGTCCTCTGACGCATATCCTGTTGTTGGGACAAAGACCCTGTCATTGAGTATTATGGAATTGGCATATGCAGCATCATTGTTTGATGGTGCATTGATGCGCCTTACATCATATTTCCTGCCGAAACAATTATCCCGGGATTCAAGGTATATTTCCAGCTGGTCAAGATTGGCGTCATCCGATGTGCCGTTCTCAACAAGTATGATTGTCTCCTCATTGATGAATTTAGCATAACAGTCAATATGGTCAATATATGAGGCAAGAGGGTCTTCAAATGTAATATAATTATCAATGCCCCAGTAGGTATTCATAAGTGCGTCAACAGAATCCACGCCAACATCAGTATTGAAAGTATGATAATACACATCATCACCGGACATGCCTGTGCCGTGGCCGTCTGTCATAAAATTACCGCCGGTATGCCTCAATTGACTTTTCCACTGGGAAATTGAGAGATCGGAAGCTATTGTCCAATTTGCCTGATCATCTTCAGTTCTGTCATGTGTGTCTGCCCTGTTATACACATGATCAGAAATCCCGAATGCTCCTGTTGAATCAAATACACACCAGGGGCCCCAGTCCCTCATCCAGAAAGTATTATTGTCAGCTACAATAAACCGGACTTTGCTTATTGAATGCGATGAAAAATCGGACTCTGCTGAAGACAAATAAAAGCTGCTTACAATGCAGAGAATTTCAATTTCCTCAGCTGCTGTCTCTATCATAGTCCAGGGGAGTCCAAGGGGATATCTTATTATGAGTGCAGTGGCAGATTCCCATTCAGCGCACATCCTCGGGTCTGAGGGCGGACTTGTCGGGGTAATGGAATATTTGCCATCAATAATTCTTTCAGGTTCTGCTCCGTGAACAGGATGGGATAGAGAATAACCGTCACGGTCAATGTTCTCGGCATAGATGACAGTTGAGATTAAGATGCAAAATAAAAGAATAGAATGTTTCATCAGAAATGTCTCCTTGTGTATTTTAATAATTTATCATCTTTAATACTTAAAGTCAACTTTATCACTCCTGACTGATGCCCAACCACCGTCTTTCCTCATAAGAAAAAGTCACTGAATATAACTATTATGTATTGTTTGTTTTCTTAATAAAAAAGCATTAAGCAAAGCGATTGATGTATTGACGGTGAGGATCGCACATTCTCATCAGCACCGAACCGGCGGGAGTGGTCGGGTTGAGCAAAAGTGCTTTCTGAGAGTTGTCCTCGCCTCATGATTATTTATCAGGAAACATACCTCTTTCAAGTACTTTATTTTTGAGGAATAATGCCAACCACTTGACGCCGGTATAATTAACATTACAATACATAGACCCTGCTGGTGTAGCTCAGTTGGAAGAGCAGCGCATTCGTAATGCGCAGGTCAGCGGTTCGAATCCGCTCACCAGCTTAATATAACAAGGATTAATTTATGGGCAAAATAGTAGGATACATCAGAAAAAACAAATTGATTCCAATGCGCGTAGGCGAGGACTATTCTGAACTGGAGCCGGTTTACAGTGACACTGTACACGGTAAATACATAATAAGGCATTCACTTATCATGCTTCTCAGATTCATAGTCAATTCAATGTTTGATGAAAGTGAACTGAAGGTGGAACATACTGTCAGCGGCGGATTATACTGTGAAATATACTCCAATGTGCTCATATCCTCTCAGGATATTGAGAATATCAATAAGAAGCTGGGTCAGATCATTGAAAAGGATGAGGAACTGGAATCCCGGTACAAGACAAGGGATGAGCTGATGGAGATATTTGCAGATGACAAGGAAAAGAAGAATCTTATGAAGTACTCCAATTGTGAAGGTGCATTCTACTGCAGTTATCACAATATTGAGGATTTCTTCCATACACCGCTTGTTGCTTCAACAGGTATGCTTCAGGGTGCCTATTTGAAATACTATCCCCCCGGTATTATTATATATCATGATGAGAAGTTTGAGAAGGAGAAACAGGAGAAACTGTTCAATATATTCCTTGAATCGGAAAAATGGGCAAAGATACTCGGCTGGGAGAAGGTGGACCGTCTCAATAAATCCACAAAATCCGAGGACCTCAATCAGCTGATTCATGTGGCTGAAGCACTACATGAGAAAAAGATTGTGGATATTGCCAATCTCATTAATGAAAGAAGAGGGGAACTCAAACTTATTACTATTGCAGGGCCGTCCTCATCAGGCAAGACAACCTTTCTCAAGCGCCTTGCAGTACAGCTCAGGGTACTGGGCATTTCTGTCATGGGTGTATCCCTGGATGATTATTTTGTTGACAGGGATAAAACACCGATTGATGAGAATGGGGAACCGGATTTTGAGGCAATTGAATCAATTGACCTGGAATTGTTCAACTCAAATGTAGGAGACCTTATTTCAGGCAGGGAGGTTCATCTGCCGGAATTTGACTTCCAGAGAGGCAAGAGGAAATTCAAGAAGAAACTGGCAAAGATAGATAAGAATACAATCATTATCATTGAGGGGATTCACGGTCTCAATGAACGCCTTACTGAGGCTGTTCCCAAGAGCAAGAAGCTCAAGATCTATGTCAGTGCACTGACTCAGATCAATCTGGACCATTCACACCGCATATCAACAACAGACAACAGACTGATGAGAAGAATTGTGAGGGACTATCTATTCAGGAATCATTCTGTTGACCAGACATTTGAGATGTGGGGCAGTGTGAGAAAGGGCGAAGAACGCAATATATTCCCCTTCCAGGAAGAGGCTGATGTAATGTTCAATTCTTCACTCCTATATGAATTCTCAGTACTTAAGAATTTTGCCGAACCTCTGCTCAAGGGTGTTGAAGAGGACAAACCGTATTATCTCAATGCACAGAGACTGCTCTTTACTCTCTCATTCTTCAATCCCATTACACCGGAAATGATACCGCGCACATCAGTGGTCAGGGAATTCATAGGCGGCTCCAGTTTTGATTATTGATATAGTGAATAAATAATTTCTGTAAATTCCCGATATTTTCTCTGTAACACGGGCCTTACCTTAAAAACCCAATCCTCAGGATACCGATTACCTATTGATTAATTGATTTTATAGTATTACACTATATTAAAGGTTTAGTCTATATATGACGCAAAGCCTGTATTAAGGAGGTGGACAATGGCATTACTGGAACTCAGTAAGATACACAAGGTATATGATCAGGGTAAAATTGAAGTACATGCATTGCGGGGTATAGACCTTGAAGTGGAGGAGGGAGAATTTGCCACAGTATTCGGACCATCAGGTTCAGGGAAAACAACACTGCTCAATCTGATAGGATGTCTGGATAGACCAACGGAAGGGTCAATTACTTTCAATGGCAAGGCATTGGGTGAAGCAAGCAAAAGGGAACTTGCAATGATAAGGCGGTTCAATATGGGCTTTGTGTTTCAGAGCCATAATTTGATTCCTGTGCTCACTGCTTATGAGAATGTTGAATTTGCAATTCGCCTGACAAAGAAATACTCAAGAAAACAGCAGCATGAGAGGGTGATGAAATCTCTTGCAGAGGTCGGGCTTGACGGACTGGAACAGAGAAGGCCCAATGAACTCTCCGGCGGGCAGAAGCAGAGAGTCGCAATAGCCCGGGCATTGGTGAAGGAACCGAAATTAGTGCTTGCTGATGAACCTTCTGCCAGTCTGGATTCCACGACAAGTAAAGAGGTGCTTGAGGTAATGCTAAAGATGAATGAGACACTAGGGACTACATTTGTATTTTCCACACATGACCCCCTTGTAATGGATTATGCCAGGCGGCTGCTTGAGATAAGGGATGGTAAAATTTCAAAAGACAAGAAGAAGGAGAGGAACAATGTTTCTGATTAAACTTGCTGTAAAGAACCTTATCCGCCACCATGTGAGAACCATTATTACAGCAGGCATTATAGCATTTGCCATATTCTTCTATATTCTCCTGGATTCACTTATACTGGGCATGACGGATATGTCATATAAGAGTATAATAGACTATCAGGCAGGACATATGCAGATCGTTAATAAAGAATACTGGGAGGATAAGGATAAGCTGCCTCTGGAGCATTTGATTAAGCCCGACAGTGCACTGATAGAGAAAATAATTAGTGCCGAAGGTTTCAAGGCATATTCGCCTGAACTGGACATCAAAGCTATGCTGAATAATGGAATGGATGAATTGCCTGTAACAGTAAAGGCAGTGCGTCCGGATAAATTCCTTGATGTTTATCCCATAGAGGATAAATTTGTTGAAGGCAGTATGTGCCGGGCAGGAGAATACAAGGCAGTGATGGGCAAGGAATTGGCGGAATTGATGAAATTGGAAGTAGGGGACTACATAATACTTCTTTTCAGGGATAAGAATGAAACATACAATACAATGGATTTGGAGATATCGGGACTGATACACACTCCCAACCCCAATCTGAATAACAATACTGTTATTGTACCATCAGACATAGCGGGAGCAGCTCTCTCAACCGATAATGCTGTCAGCCGTATAATTGTCAGGCTTGACAATAAGAATCTTGCAGCAGAAACAGGTAAAACACTGAAATCTCAGACAGACAATGATTTGGGTGTTTATATCTGGAGTGAACTGGACGCTGTATCTGTTGCAGGTGCAAAGAATATGGGTAATAGTCTTGTTTTGATAATCATACTGCTTATTGCAGGTATTGCGATCATAAATACTGTAATCCTAGCGGCTCTGGAAAGAATGGAGGAGATCGGCATGATGAAAGCCATGGGGCTTGAAGAGAGGGAAATTATTTTCACATTTGTTATGGAATCCACAGGCATAGGCCTTCTCGGCGGTATTATTGGTATTATTCTGGGATTCTTCGGTGCACTGCTGCTTGTCAATGTAGGAATGGACTGGTCTGCAATGCTCAATATGGATATGACTCAGTACGGAATACCCGTAATAGGCACACTCTACGGTTCCTGGAATCCACGGACATTCATACAGGTGTTTCTCTTCGGAGTGATTGTCTCCATGCTGTCAAGTATTCTGCCTGCATGGTGGGCTGCCAAGAAGGACCCTGTCAAGGCAATTTATCACAGATAGGAGGAGTAAGAATGGGATTTCTAATAAAACTCGCTTTCAAGAATCTATCCAGGCATAAATTGAGGACATTCATTTCAATGATAGCAATAGCATTTTCTGTTCTGATTGTGGTATTTGCACGGGGTTATATTACAGGTCTGATTGATTCTGTTTCAGCAGATAATATACAGTATAATTCGGGACATATTAAGATAGTGAAGGAAAACTATTATGAGCAGTCCCGGCTGCTCCCCCTTGATTATCCAGTTGACGGTTTCAATGGCAATGGGCTTTCTAATATGATAGACAGACTGGAAAATGTGGAGGGCGTGCAGTCAGCAATTCCGCGTCTGAAATTCGGGGCAATGGCCAGCAGGGAAGGAGAGATGATCAATATGATGGGCTGGGGCATTATTCCCGGAAAAGAGCTTGAGTACACTGATGTGGAGAATTTCATTGTTGAAGGCAGAATGGTTAATAATGGCGAAAAGGAAATTGTGATGGGCACAAAATTGCTGAAGGATGTGGGGAAAGAAGTCGGTGACAAGATCACAATTGTGTATAATACATCATATAATTCCCTCCAGGGAACAACATTCAAAATAGTGGGCAGATTTGAGACAGGTCTGAGACTCCTCAATGAGGTCGTGTTCTATCTGCCTTTGGATCTTGCCCAAGAAAAACTCTATATGGATGATATGACAACAGAACTGCTCCTCATGACAGGTTCATCCGCGCGTTCACTCAAGATACTGCCTGAAATCAGGGATATATTTAAAGAACAGTATGAGGATAATCCGTACAAGGTCCTGAGTTACAGGGAAGCCAATGAATTAATACCATGGATGGAAATGGCCTCTCTTATATATAATGAAATTTACATATTCCTCGTGCTTCTTGCCAGTATTGTTGTTGTCAATACAATGATAATGATTGTCAGGGAAAGAACGCAGGAAGTAGGTATGATGAAGGCAATGGGTCTTGAAGGCAGGGATATACTCTATTTGTTCACTATTGAGGGAGCAATCATGGGTATTTTCGGCAGTTTTGCCGGTGCACTTACCGGTTCACTGCTCAATGGGTATTTTGCTGAAAATGGACTGAATCTTACCAGTGTAACATCCGGATTTAATGCAGATCTGGTGTTCAATGCATACATATACACAAATCAGTCACTGTCAAATACAATGTTTGCTTTTGTCCTTGGTATTGTGATCGTCACACTTGCCTGTCTGATACCTGCAGTCAGGGCATCAAAACTTGAACCGACTGATGCAATGAGAGAAATTTGAATATTAGTCCAGGAGGTTATGGATGAAGAGATTATTACTGTCATGTATATCAATTTTAGTCATAATGATTATAGCTCTTCCTGTTTTTGCTCTGACAGCAGAGGAGATAATAAACAAGAGGGATAATAATGAGTATATTGAAACAGCAAGGATTGAGTCGCGTATGATAATTCAAAGCGGCAGCAGGACAATAGAAAAAGAGATGATAATATATGCAGATGGAGAAAACGTGCTGATGGAATTCACCAATCCCAGAGACAGGGGCACAAAATTTCTCAAAAGGGGCGATGATCTTTGGATGTTCTTCCCGGATGCAGAGGATCTGGTGAAGATATCGGGCCATATGCTCAAGCAGGGAATGATGGGCAGTGATTTCTCATATCAGGATATGATGGAATCCGATAAACTTACAGACCTCTATGGTTTTGAACTCATGGGAGAAGAGGAACTCAATGGCAGAATGTGTTATGTGCTTGAAGGCATTGCAGTAGAGGGCAAAGAGGTGTCT
>JAXHVG010000197.1:0-3725 GCA_034189245.1 Caldifarciminota bacterium | reverse complement strand
CCAGAAGAGTAAAACTACCTAGGATCCTTACAATATGACATCCATAATATAGCCTATACTGAAAGCACCTCTGTAACAAATATTTAGATCATTGTTAACCCTTTGTTCGCACCAGTACAACAAGAAGGCTCTGCAACAAACAATAAATTCATAAATGGGGGATGCTTATGGTTATAGAGATTCAAACTGGGTTGAATGATGGGGCAAATAAGCGTTTCAAGTCATATCAATCAGCTCTTATGGAGAAGAACCATACATTTTAACTTTTCTGCAACCTATGCAACTACCGGACCCGGGATTTGGAAACGTTCTCTTAAGTGATTAGTGGAAGATGAGTGCTTATTTATGTATTTTTTTGGGAATAACAACATCAATATAACACTTGACATACTGCCCTCTTATTATTATAATCCTTCATTACTTAAAGACTTAAAGATTAAACCTATTAGGAGGCTTAATGGTAAATATACACTTACGGAGAATGGGCAAGAAAAAGGAACCTTACTATAGAATAGTAGTTGCTGACAACAGGGCACCCAGAGACGGCAGATTCATAGAGATTCTCGGTTCTTATGATCCTACAGGCAAGAAAGAGACTTCTGTTGATTATGAGAAATACGGGGAGTGGCTCAAGAAAGGAGCCCAGCCTACAAACCGCGTGAAGAAAATCATGAAGTTTTACAAGGAAGGCACACTGAAAGGCAAAATGGTGGAAAAGGCAATCAAGGAAACCGAGCCTGAAGAAAACACAGAAGAGACAGTTGAGCAGGATAATGAAGAAACTGCTTGAATTCGTTGTGAAATCCATTGCCGACAGACCGGATAATGTTGAGATATACTCTGTTGAGGGCAAGAAAACAACACTCTATGAGATCAAGATAGACAAGGAAGATATCGGCAAGATAATCGGCAGGAATGGTGCTACACTGGATGCAATCAATACCCTGCTCTCTGTTGCAAGTGTCAAGAAAGGCAGAAAAGCTGTGCTTGAAATCATAGACTGAAATGTATGAAGTCGGCAGGATAATTAAGCCCCACGGGCTTAAGGGATTCGTCAAGATACATATACTCTCTACTGAGAAGGACAGGTTCAAGATAGGGACCTCATATATTATTGACAATGAAGAATATACAATTGAAGATATAAAGGGCATAGGCTCAAAACCGCTTATCAAGTTCTTTGAAATAGACAGCCGCAGTGAGGCAAATAAGCTGAAAGACAGCATACTCTATGTAAAGGAAGATGATCTTGTACCGCTTGAGGAGAATGAATACTATATACATGATATACTCGTATGCACGGTTTATGACAGCAGCGGCAGTAAACTCGGTCCGGTTGATAATCTCTATTTTGCAGGACCCTCACCTGTTATTGAGATTGCAGACAGTGATTTAAGTGTTCCCCTTAACAGGGATATGATTGAGAGTATTGATATCAGTAATAAGAGGATTGTCCTGAAGCATACTGCTGAGTATTATGAATTTTAATATAATCACATTATTCCCCGAATTGATTATTCCATTCACCCGCACAGGCATTATACAGAGGGCAATTGAAGATGGTAATCTCTCAGTCAATATTATTGACCTGAGGGATTTCGGTGAAGGCAGACACAATCAGGTTGATGATTATCCCTATGGAGGGGGCAGCGGCATGATACTGATGCCCGGTCCTCTCAAGGATGCTGTCAATTCACTGCATGAAAAAGGCAAGGTAATACTCACATCACCTGCAGGCAGGATTCTGGACCAGACAATTATTGAGAATGAATTGTCTGAAGAAAAGTCCCTGACAATTATTGCAGGCAGGTACAAGGGTATTGATCAGCGTTTTATAGATCATTACTGCGACACTGAGATATCAATAGGCAATTATATTCTTCAGGGGGGAGAGATCCCTGCTCTTATAATACTGGAAAGTGTCTCCCGTCTGGCGGATAATGTTATCGGTAATATTGATTCTGCAAGAAGTGATTCATTTTCCAGCGGACTACTGGACCCGCCGCAGTATACGCGTCCCTCTGTTTTTGAGGGACATGATGTGCCGGATATACTTCTTTCAGGCAATCATGGTGAGATAGATAAGTGGCGCAAAGAGCAGTCACTTAAGATAACAATGAGAAAAAGACCTGAAATTATTGAAAGAAAAGACTTGACAAACCAAGAGGAAAAAATTATAAATATAATAAAAGAGACCACATTGGAGGATAACAATGAATAAGCTCAATACAGACAAACTGCAGAGAGAATTTGAAAAGAATCATTCATCAGAGAATGATCTGTCATACAATATCGGTGATACAGTTAATGTTTCATACAAAATCAAGGAAGGCGACAAGGTCCGTGTCCAGAAATTCAGGGGTATTGTCATTGCCCGGAGGGGTTCAAATGCCACAAAAAC
Organism: Caldifarciminota bacterium; assembly: GCA_034189245.1. GTDB lineage: Bacteria > Hydrothermota > 32-111 > 32-111 > 32-111 > JAXHVG01. Next base: position 1,324 of record JAXHVG010000197.1, on the reverse strand, counting down.
ATTTACAGTAAGAAAGATATCCCAGGGTATTGGTGTAGAGAGAATATTCCCCGTCAATTCACCCAGTATTGACAAGATTGAAGTACTCAAGAAGGGCAATCCCAAGAGGGCAAAGATTCACTACATGCGTGACAGGACAGGCCGTGCTGCCACTAAGGTCAAAGAATGAGAGAATTTGAGGAGAAATACTGGAAGGAAGGCACATATTTCATAGCAGGTATTGATGAGGCAGGCAGGGGTCCACTTGCAGGACCTGTTGTTGCTGCATCAGTTGTATTCCCCGATGACATAGAGATAGATGGTATTGATGATTCCAAGAAACTCACGCCTGAGCAGAGAGAGGAGCTCTACTGTGAGATACTTGATAAAGCACTATCTGTTGCAGTCGGAGCTGTTGACAATACACTCATAGACAGGATCAATATTCTCCAGGCATCATATACTGCCATGATGCGTTCACTGCGGAAACTCTCTGTAATGCCCGAGGTCATTCTCATTGACGGCTCCTCTGTAATACCGGGTATCCCGATAAAACAGGAAGCCATTATCAAGGGAGACGGAAGGTCTGTATCAATAGCAGCTGCCTCCATTATTGCAAAGGTTTACAGGGACAGGATCATGGAATTCTACGGCATGGAATATCCCGAGTATGATTTTTCCCATAATAAGGGCTATGCAACACGTGAACATGTCAATACAGTGATAAAGGTCGGTACATGTGAAATACACAGGAAATCATTCAGTCCAATCAGGGAATTACTGAGCAATTTCATTAAGAGATGAATTTCAGAAAGAAGGGAGAGATTGGTGAAGATACTGCAGTCCAGTATCTCAAATCCCTTAAAAAGCATATTATTGAGAGAAACTATTACAGCCCATTCGGTGAAATAGACATTATTGTTGAAGAAGACAGAACAATTGTGTTCATTGAGGTCAAGTACAGGGAGTCGCGGAGAATGGGTAAACCGGCTGAATCAGTTGATTTCAGGAAGAAGAGGAGAATAGTACTCTCTGCAAGACACTATATGATGAAGCACCCCCGTCTTGCCCAGCACAATATCAGGTTTGATTTTATTGGTATTGATACGGAGAGAGAGCCCCCTGTTCAGTATATCAGGGATATTATTGCTGACTCCGAATTCTGATATAATACACCTTATTTTGTCAAAGTGTGTCATATATCATCATTCCAAGCTCTAAATCTATTTATTGTTTCACTTATTCCATTATTCAAATGGTTCTTCTCCATATTAGTTGGTGGATTTGCCTTGAAACATTTGTTTAGCCTTTAATTCAAAGTATTGTGTATCGGTATAACCGTAAG
>JAXHVG010000196.1:0-5810 GCA_034189245.1 Caldifarciminota bacterium | reverse complement strand
CCAGACAGTATTCGTTGAACTGTCGGCGAGCAGATATGTATCGGCGAAATCCTTAACAGAACCGGAGATGTGCATAGACAGAGTCAGCCTGCCTTCCCTGTTAAGAGCTGTTATATTATGCAATGCCCCGCTTGTAACATCCAGAGAAGGTGCTGCTGCAAGGGAAATCACCATAGTAATGAGAAATAATGAACATATTAATCTTTTCATGAATCCTCCATTTCATTTTTATTAGATTATACTTTATTTGTATATCATGTCAATCCACTCGTTACAGCCCTCAGCCATCAGCTGCTAGCCTCCAGCTTTGAAAGTGTCATTGCGATGAACGCAGTGAAGAAGCAATCTCCTTATCCGCCCACGCTCTTTTCCGGCGGTTCTGTGGCCGCCCCTACAATCAATCCTTGGAACATAAAAACCTGTAACCTGCAACTGAAGGTCACCATTGACCATCAAGCATCAACCAATGACCCGGCTTCCAGCCGGTCTTTCTTTTACCTTTTACCTTTAACCTTTTACCTTTAATCTTTCTATGTCCTTGCGAGGAGCGAAGCGACGCGGCAATCTCCTTACTACTATTCATTCCATCATTTCCTTTCTCTCATGGCAGGGAATTCACATCTCTTGAAACTTGATTCTTGTATCTTGAATCTGTTCTTTGACCAACAACCATTCACCATAAAATTTCAACCCGGCGCAAGCCGTATGGGTTTACAATAATAATTTAAACATGGTTGACAATAAGGTTGACAATAGTATAATAACAATATGAAGAGAATTGACGAAATTAAACAGTATATAGGAAAGAAGCGCCGTGTTGAATCCCGGGATATCCAGGAAGAATTCAATATTTCCCGTGCAATGGCAGACAGATATTTAAAACAACTAATTGAGAGTAATGTCATTACTAAACACGGTAAGACAAAGGGCGCTTATTATGTGTGGGGTAATGAGAGCAGTTCTCCTCTCTCATTGAAAAGGAAGTTTTCTGTAGAGAATAAAGATGAGGATGCAGTATTTGATATATTCAATCTTAAATTGAATCTCCGTAAAAAATGTAATAAAAAGAGTTATGAAATTTTGCGATACGGAATAACGGAGATGGTAAATAATGCCATAGATCACTCCCGGTCAAAGGAATTTTCAGTAGAGGTAAAGATAACGGATTATGAGGTGATATCAACAGTGCGTGATTACGGCATAGGAATATTCCGGAATATAATAGAATTTATGAATCTGGATAGACCGGAAGATGCTATGGCAATTATAATGAAAGGCAAGGTGACAACCTATCCTGAGAAGCATTCGGGGGAGGGCATTTTCTTCACAATGAAATCTGCTGACAGATTTATAATCCGTTCCTATAGAGACAGTTTGATAAAAACAAATGGTGAAATCATAACTTCATCAATAAAGAAATTGAAAGGAACTGAAGTTGAATTTAGCATCTCCAGAAATACAAACAGAGCATTAAGAAGAGTTTTTGATAATTATGCAGGCAAAGAATTTGAATATCAGTTTAACAAAACCTCTGTCTATCTGAATATTGAAGGGGACAGTCAATTGATTTCCCGGTCAAAGGCAAAGAGGATGATTCAGGGAATGAATAAATTCAATGAAATAGAGGTGGACTTTAAAGACATAAAAACAATAGGGCAGGGCTTTGCGCATGAGATATTTAATGTTTTTATGAAAAACAATGCTGACATTACATTCACTGTCCTTAATGCAGAACCTCCAATCAAAGCAATGATAAAACATACAGCAATTGATATGAAAAGGATCAATTTGAAGTAGGTTTACAAAAATATTTTAAAAGTGGTTGACAATAACATTGACAATAATCAAAGCTCCTTAACTCTTCCCCCACCTTACGAAAGCCGCATCACGATACGTCATCCCGAGTTGTTCTTACTTGCTATACATTCGCGAAGGGATCTCTGTGGCTGCTATTCACATATTCCAGATAACGCACCACGCATCACGCATAACGATTTGTCCTTGCGAGGAGCAAAGCGACGCGGCAATCTCCTTATCAACCCCCGCTCCTTTCCCGGCGGATTCCGAATCGTGTTTGTACTGGACGGGAGATCACTTGACACCTCCGGTTCTGTCTTTGTCAAATTATCATCCGAAATACCGAATAAAATCAAGAACATTAGACACATTCATAAGTTGTCCAATTAAATACACTTACAAAGACCGGGTCTTGAATGTCTTGAATATTCTTACGTATATTTACTAAATAGAGATTTATGGTAATTTACAAGACATAGATATTAAGGAAGATTTAGACCTAAAATATATGGTTCTATGGGCATTTCATGAGATAATTCAACAAATTCAAGACCCGGTCTTAGTAAAATATCAGAATACTTTGTCAATTATCCAGTTTAACCATGACTCTCTTTTCCCCAATCTGTCAATGTTCATTTTTTCTTATCCGTCGTTTTCCGTTTTCCATTGTACGGTCTCCCATGACCCGGCGTCAGCCGGAAGAGCAAACTTGTTTGCGATTTCTCGTGTCCCGTGTCTCGCGTCTCGTGACTCTTACTTCTCCCTGCTTCTTTCTCCCTCATAACCCCTAAGAGAGTGAAATATGTGAGTTCTCAAACTCGGATAATTCGGATCTTCCTTTAGAAGTTTTAAGGCTTTCTTTACAGCATTATAAAATATCCTTTTGCCATTATCATTCTTAAGCTCTCTGAGATTATCAATTGCAGTCTCGGTGAAATATAGTGTGAAGCTCATAATGAATCTATGAATTCATCCAAATCCCTAACCTTATTCACCCTGTCCTCTTGGACATCATCCAATCCATCACGTACTTTCTTCAGTGAATCAGGATTATTATAGAGCCAGACTTCGTCCAATGGAACTGATATTGTCGGTTTCAATAACACTTCTCCCTTCTCATTCATAGCAATTTGGACTGCGTCGCATCCCCCTAATTTATCCCAGTACTTCAAAATCTTTGAAGGAATGGTAATTCTGCTTCTTGAGTCAATTTTCTTAACATCTTTATCAATAATATTAAATTCTTTCGTTTTCATCTATCCTCCTGTTTCTATTAATATTATACCCATTTACCCACTATTTGTCAATACCCATTGCATAACCCCTGTTGACTTTCATCTTGCCAATATCCACCAATAACAGGAGTGTCATCCCGAGTTCTGCTTGTATGTTACACATTCGCGAAGGGATCTCTATGGCCGCTATTCACATATTCCTCATAACGCAAAACGCATAACGCATAACGATTCGTCCTTGCGAGGAGCAAAGCGACGCGGCAATCTCCTTATCCGCTATCATCTTTCCCGGGCGGTTCTTGAACCGACCCTACTTGTAAATTGAATCTTGGATCTGTTCTTTGACCATTGACCATCAACCATCCACCATTGACCCGGCTCCGGCCTGTCCTTCTTTTACCTTCTTTCCCTATTCGCTCTAATCGCTCTACACGTTCTCGTATCCGCATCACGCATTGTCCTTGCGAGGAGCAAAGCGACGCGGCAATCTCCTTATCAACCCCCGCTCTTTTACTAGCAACAAGCCACCAGCAACCATAGTGTCATCCCGAGTTGTTCTTACTTGCCATACATTCGCAAAGGGATCTCGAAATCAGCCATCGGCCATCAGCTACCAGCCTCCAGCTTTGAAAATGTCATTGCGATAAACGCAGTGAAGAAGCAATCTCCTTATCCGCTATTCATTCCGATTTCTTGTATTTTGAATTACCGGGAGGGTCATTAACGCCTCCCCTACAACCATCCTTTCCCTTTCTTTGTTTTATTCGTATCACACGAGTCACACGAAACACACGGGTCACACGGGTCACACGGGTCTTGTCCTGCTATTCACATTGACCATTCACCATCCACCATTGACTTTTTCCCTCAGTCCGAACCAACAATCTTGAATAAATAGGGTAAAATTGTATAATAATTATATGAATTGGTTTAATAAGAAAGACAGTAAATCATTACGGAGGGAATAATGAAAAGAACAATATTGTTTATCACACTACTTATAATATCACTGTCAATCATCTCACAGGAACTCGTTGAAGTAGGTTCATGGGAATACGGGCCAACAGAAGCAGTCGCAGTGAAAGACAGCACAGCATACATCAGTTCAGGTAAATACCTGTGGGTGATTGATATAAGTGATGAAAGCAATCCTGTTCTTGTTGATGAACTATACCTTGAAGAATACATCAATTTCATAAGAGTATTGGGTAATTACATGTATGTAAGCAGAAATGATTCACTACTTCACATATATTCTGTCCATAATCAACATAGCCCTGTACTGGAAGGAACGGAATCTATGGGTCAATATAATGGAACAGAACACACAGCTTCGGATATTACATTTAAAGAAGACACAATTTTTGTTTCACGTTATGATGCATCCACAATACAATATTTTTTAAATGATAGTATTAATCTTCAGAAAGAAAGAGAGGTAGGGGGAGGGGCAGCAAGCTTGGAAGTAAGTAATAATATTGCGATTGATTATACAAATCAGTATATATCAAGTTATGATTTAACACAATCTGGTGATATTTATATGTTTAATGATTTTCTTACTTACGGTGATTATGTGAGAAGTTTAGCAATAAGCCCAAATGAGCAATATGTTTATGTTGGATTAGGTAAGGCAGGCATTAATATAGTTAGAATTAATACTGTTGATACCCTTGTTAAAAAAGACTCTGTGTACACAGGCGGAATAACCTATGATGTTGAACTGATAGAAGACACAATCCTTATAGCAGGCAAAGGGATGAAAGGTATAGGTATATACGATGTGGATAATGATACAATCTTTACTGAGTTAGGCAGTTGTGATACAGATGGTTTTGTATATGAGCTTGAGGTAATAGGAGATAGAGTATATGCAGGAGCCCGAAGCGGAGGCCTTATAATAATAGATATAAGTGATAAAACCAATCCCACAGTACTGGGTTCTTATGAAGGACATTCAGAGTTAAGAGGATTTGATATAAAAGGAGACAGGTTATATGCAGCAGGAGCAGACGGAGGTCTTTGCATATATGATATAACAGCAGGGAACAGTCTTAGCTTTGTCAGCAAGACCTATACAAGGTATATAAGTGAAGATGTATCAGTTGATGACAGTTTTGCGTATGTAGCAGAAGGAGACAGCGGACTGACAATACTGGATATAACAAACGAGAGTAATCCCAGTATAGTAGGATATCTTGATATTCCATATTTTGCCAGACAATCAGGTGTCTACCAGAACACCTGTGTTGTTGGTGGAAATAATAATGAAGAATCTCAATATGAAGGCATTAGTGTAGTAAATATTACAGACAGATTAAACCCAGTTATTTCTGATACAATATTAAGACAAAGAGAAGATGTTGTTTTTGACTTATACAAGGATTTACTTCATTGCGTAGGATTTAGTGCAGTAAGACACTATGAGATATGGGATATAGGGAATCCTGATAACATAGTATTTAAAGACAGTACAAAGGCAGTTGGTTTTTGGTATGAATATGTAATAGCAGATAGTGCAATATCTTTCTTGAGTATTAATTCAAGAGACACTGTAAAGTGTATTGATGTATCCAATCCAGATAGTATCTACGAAGCATCTCATATCAACCCAAGGTCTTATGGAATAAATATGGAGTATCATAATGGTCTATTATATGAATCAACGAGGTTAATATTATATGTATATGATTTTACAGATATCCACAATCCAGTAGAAGTTACTACATATGAACAAGGGTTTTACACAGAAGAGATGAAGCATAGTGGGGAGTATTT
>JAXHVG010000195.1:0-13729 GCA_034189245.1 Caldifarciminota bacterium | reverse complement strand
CAGAGAGAGTATCTGAGTTCATGGCAGATACTCTCTCTGTTCTCCAGTTAATCTGTCATACTGCACACCGAGTGATTTGAGTTTTCTCTTCGCAATATCCCTGTCCAGTTTGTCGGGGAGTTTATAGACAGCATTCTCCAGTTTGCCTCTGTTCTGATGGAGATAGAGTGAGGCCAGTGACTGATTGGCAAAAGACATATCCATAACAGATGCCGGATGCCCCTCTGCTGAGGAAAGGTTTACCAGTCTTCCCTCTGCAAGGAGATATATACTGCTCCCCTTTGCATTCTTGTATTCAATGAGATTATCCCGGATCTCCGTCCTCTTCTTCGTTAATTTCCTCAATGCCTTTGTATTGATCTCCACATCAAAGTGGCCTGTATTGGCAATTATACATCCGTCTTTCATTTTCGTGAAATGCTTTTTGTCAAGCACATTGATATCACCGGTTACAGTAATGATAAAATCGGAAATGCCTGCAGCCCTGGTCATTTTCATTACCCTGAAACCGTCCATATGCGCCTCAAGCGCCTTGACAGGATCAACTTCCGTTACAATCACATTGGCGCCCATGCCCCTGGCGCGCATTGCAACACCCCTGCCGCACCAGCCGTAACCGGCTACAGTGAACACAGAACCTGCAATAAGGCGGTTTGTTGCCCTCAGTATGCCGTCAATTGTTGACTGTCCTGTTCCGTATCTGTTGTCAAAGAGATACTTTGTATATGAATCATTGACTGCAATCACAGGATACTTCAGTACATTGTGTTTTGCCATGCTTCTCAGCCTGATAACACCTGTTGTTGTCTCTTCAGTGCCGCCTATGACATTATCTATCAATTTGGGGTATTTCTTATGGAGTGTTGAAACAAGGTCAGCACCATCATCCATTGTAATATGGGGTTTTATCTTCAATGAGCTCTCAATATGCCTGTAATAGCCCTTATTATTGATACCCTTGACTGCAAAGACAGGAATCTTGTAATCCTTTACAAGTGAAGCTGCCACATCATCCTGTGTGGAGAGGGGATTGGATGCACATAGGGCGACCTCAGCTCCCCCGTCCTTCAAAGTGCGCATCAGATTGGCTGTCTCTGTTGTTACATGAAGGCATGCACTGATCTTCAGGCCCTTGAGTGATTTCTTCTTCTTGAATTCAGACCTGATATCCCTCAAAACAGGCATATCCTGTTCAGCCCATTCTATTCTCTTTTTACCTGCACCTGCAAGCTTGATATCATTTATTTCGTATTTCATTATCACTCCTATGTGAGATATTTGAGTATTTCATCCTTCTTATCTGTCAGTTCCCATGAGAATCCTTCCTCTTCCCTGCCGAAATGCCCGTATGCAGCTGTTTTCTGATATACAGGTCTCCTCAGTTTCAACTGGTCTATTATACCCAGTGGCGAGAGGTCAAATATATGCTTGATTGCTTCAATGATCCTGTCCTCAGGATAATTACCTGTTGAGAATGTATCAACTGCAATTGATACAGGCTCAATGACGCCAATGGCATAGGCAAGCTGAATCTCCAGTTTTGATGCAATGCCTGCTGCCACCAGATTCTTGGCAATATACCGGGACATATAGGCTGCTGATCTGTCAACCTTTGTCGGGTCCTTGCCGGAGAAGCATCCGCCGCCGTGTTTTGCCATACCGCCATATGTGTCCACAATGATCTTGCGGCCTGTCAGTCCTGTATCAGCATGTGGTCCGCCTATAACGAACTTGCCTGTGGGATTGACATAGAATTTCGTATCATCATCCAGATATCTTTCGTCAATAACGGATTTTATGACCTTTTCCCTGAGGTCATTTTTTATCTGCGGAATCTCTATGTCAGGGTCATGCTGAACACTCAGCACAATGGCATCAATCCTTCTGGGTATGCCGTCTTCATATTCAACAGTAATCTGTGATTTGCCGTCAGGCCTCAGATAATCCAATGTTCCGAATTTCCTGAGTTCATTGACCTTTCGGATTATTTTATGCGCATATGATATTGTCATGGGCATATATTCCGGTGTCTCGTCAGTTGCATAACCGAACATCATGCCCTGATCACCCGCACCGCCTGTATCAACACCCTGGGCAATATCCGGTGACTGCTCCTGAATAGCACTGAGTACAGCGCATGTCCTGTAATCCATACCGTATTCCGGTCTGTCATATCCTATTTCCTTGAGTACTGTCTTTGTCACTAATGGTATATCCACATAACAGTCAGTTGATATTTCGCCTGATACAACGATCATGCCTGTTGTGGAGAGAGCTTCAACAGCAACCCTTCCATTTGTATCATTTGCCAGAATCTCATCAAGTATTGAGTCGGATATGAGATCACAAATCTTATCCGGATGTCCCTCAGACACTGATTCTGATGTCAGATAACTCTTCATTAGTCCTCCTTTGTTACACTGGTAAAATCAGATGCAATCAACCTGCCCCTGAAATTCTCCACAGTGCTGTTTCTGCCTATAACACTGTTTTTTATATCACAATTTTTGATAACCGCATTCTCCATAATAATGGAATTGGCCACATTGCTCTCAATAATCCTGGCATTGCCGAATACAGAGACATTGTTCCCTATACTGCTGCTGCCTGTGTCCCCTTCACAGAAATTTGTCCTGTTCTCCATTGCAAGCAGCTCCCTGTTGGCTTCAATGAGCATATCATGTGTCCCGCAGTCAATCCATTTATCAGCTTCAACAGCCCTCATGGGAATATTATTCTCAATCATCATTTTCATGGCATCTGTCAGCTGATACTCATTCTTCGTCATAATACCATTATCTATGACATGCTTAAGATAAGTCCTCAGAGAGATCCCGTCACTGAAATAATAGAGGCCTGTTATTGCATACCCCTTCTCAAGGCCGCGGGGTTTTTCCGCCATGTCTGTTATCATCTCGCCGTCAGTACTGACAATACCGAAATGCTCCGGTTCATCCACCTCCATTACAGATACAGAACTCATTGACCGGGTGAATGCATCCATATCTGTCTGAATGATTGAATCAGAGAGCACAATGAGAATATCCTCATCACTGTCCTCATAAAGTGACTGGTAAACAGCATGCCCCAGACCGAGTCTCTGCTCCTGCGTGATGAAAGAGAATTCATACTGATACCCGTTCTTAAGGTAGTTTATCAGCTTGTCTTCCATATATCCCGTTATTACTGTTACTTCTGATACATCCAGGTCTTTGAATGATGCCATCACATAATCTATCATTCTCCCTGAACCCACATGCATGAGCGGCTTGGGCATTGTCAGTGTATGGGGTCTCAGTCTTGTACCCAGACCTGCTGCAGGAATAACAACCCTCAATGTTTCATCCTCTCTTTTAATTCATCTATACGGGCAATAGCAATGGAATCCTCATTATTCATTTCAGAAAGCAGATAGGACACCATGTCAGTGAGTATAATGGAATCAATCCTGCTTATCAGTGAATTGTCTTTGAACTCAAGGGTAATGCATTCAAACCCTGCTTCTTCAAGGAGTGAGCGGGTAATATCAATCCTTCTGTTTATTCTCTCATTGTCTTTCATGTATTTGAAGAATATCACAATATAATCATCCGTATTCAGGGGATTCTTTATACCCGCAATCTCATTATGATTCATTTCAGGTAATTCATTGAAATGGGCAAAATGTTTGGCATTCTCGGCAAGCTGATTGGCAAAGCGTCTTGACACTGATGCATAATTTACTGATGAATATATGAGGGGCACCCTGCCTGACAGGGCATCTGCAATCTCTTCAGCGCGCTTATAATCAATACTGTATGAAGAAAATGTCTTGACTGCTTCCTCAATATCACTGCAGATTTTGTCATTACTGCTGTACAGTGGCTTCAGTTTCTTGAGCAGTGCAAAGAGTGTTATACCCAGAGCTGTTCTGGGAGGGAGTGAATAGTCCAGTTCTATCATATCCGCCCGGCTGCCGAAATCCCTCAGTTTACCGCCTGTTGTTATCATAATAACCTTTGCATTTTTCTCCATTGCCTCTTCAGCTGCTGACAGAGTCTCTTCCGTATTGCCGGAGAATGATGATATGATAACAAGCGTCCTGTCTGATACATAAGCGGGAATACTGTAATTACGCACAACAGACATCGGTATATTGAGGTGATCATGCAGTATTTCACTCAGCATATCACCTGCAATGGCACTGCCTCCCATTCCTGCATAGAGTATATTGTCTATCTCATCAAGGGGGAATGGCAGATAACTGTCTGTCAAATCATAACCTTCCTCTATAAAATGCGGAAATTCCTTTATCAATTCCTTCATATTCATAATATCAGTCCTCCAGATATTGTTTCATATTGGGGAATTTGCTCAATATCAATTCCTTCATATATTCTCTTACATGTCTGCCTGATTTCATTGAGAGTACCTCACCTGCAATCCCGCGTGATTCTTCAAATGTTATCTCCCTGATTATCTTCTTCACTTCAGGAATAAATACAGGAGACATGGATAATTCATCAATCTCCATTCCTATGAGAATAGGTACTGCTATGGGCATTGAAGCCATCTCTCCGCATACTCCGCACCATATCTGATTGTCATGGGCTGATTTAATTGTCATATCTATCAATTTGAGTACTGCCGGGTCAAGATTGTCATAAATATTGGATACCATAGGATTGGTCCTGTCCACTGCAAGTGTGTACTGTGTAAGGTCATTGGTGCCTATTGAGAAGAAATCAACATGTTCAGCGAATTCATCAGCCATAAGTGCGCATGAGGGAACCTCAACCATAATGCCGAGGTCCAGATTGCCGTTGAATTCAATGCCGCGGTCTATCAAATCCTCCTTCACCTCTGCAATGACATCCTTTGCCCTGACAACCTCATCCACTGTTGATACAATGGGGAGCATCATTTTTACATTGCCCTTTGTATTAGACCTCAGAATTGCCTCAATCTGCTCCTTGAAGGGACCGAGGTGTTCCAGTGATGCCCTTATGCCCCTGAATCCGAGGAATGGATTGTCTTCACGCTTATTTACAAATACAGGCTTATCCCCTCCGATATCCACTGTTCTGATGATCAGTGAATCAGGATATACGGACTTGGCAACCTGTGAATATGTATTGAGATGATCCTCCACACCCGGCATTGTATTTGAATTGAAATAGAGAAATTCCGTTCTGAATAGTCCTACACCCTTTGCACCGTACCGTTTCACCTCATCTGTCTCCTCAAGGAGCTCTATATTGGCAGAGAGTTCTATACTGCGCTGGTCCAGTGTTATTGCCTCGTATTTTACTATTTCCCTCAGTTCAGCTGAATATCTGGCATACTCCTCTTTCTTCTTATGATACATCTTCTTGGATGTCTCATCAGGGTCAATGATTATGATACCTGTAAAACCGTCAATAATGACAGTATCCTCATGTTCAATATTATCAATGAGATTATTCACACCGACTACAGCAGGTATATTGAGAGCTCTTGCCATTATTGCAAAGTGAGATGTAACAGAACCGCGTTCGGAAATAATACCGTTTAACATATTCTTGTCTATATTGATAAGGTCCGATGGAGTGAATGTATTTGCGGCAAGTATAACAGGACTGGCAATATCCGGTCCATTATCGGATTTCCTCTTGAGTTTCCTGAGAACCCTGTTGAGGATATCCTTTATATCATATATTCTGTCCTTGAGGTATTCATCATCAATCTGACTCATTGTCTCCAGTATTTCATTGACTACCCTGTTATACACATAATCGGCATTCTTCCTGTTCTCCCTTATCCTCTTCCTCGTCTTCTCAAGCACTTCCCTGTCCTCAAGAGCCAGTATCTGCGCCTCAAATATTCCCTTGTATTCATTGCCTATCTTTTCCTCAACCCTGTCCCTTGTCTTTACAAGGTCCCTTTTTGTCTCTTCAATGGCATTCTCAAAGCGCCGGATCTCATCTTCAGGGTCATCAATAGAGTATATCTTGACAAACTCTGCAGTATTCTTCATCACATACACTTTGGATTGAATGAATCCGGGGGATGCAGCCCTGCCTCTCATCACTGTATTTTCATGCTTCATTGAAATTTTCCTCTATCAATTTGACAAGTTTTTCCATTGCCCTTTCCTCATCTTCACCATCTATTATGAGTTTGAGTTTGCTGCCGCTCTCAGCTGCAAGCATCATAAGCCCCATTATGGACTTGCCGTCTATTACAGTGTCATCCCTGCAGACCTCAATCTTTGAATTGAATGTTGAAGCAGTCTTTACAAACAGTGCAGCAGGTCTTGCATGGAGTCCCAATTTATTCTTTACTTCTATTTCTCTTTCAATCATTTTACCATATTTGCAGTCAGTATAATAACAATTAACAGCAGGAAATCAATATCTCTTTTCAATAAAATATATACTCCTGTAATCAAGATTGTAATTATAACATAGAGGGGGGCTGTATTCAAGTATAATGCCAATTGCAAAATGATATATAAATAGATAATCCCCATGAGAATAAACTTCACTGTCCTCAGTGCATTAATAGCCTTAATCCATATTCTTTCCTCAAATAATTGATCCGGTCTTTCCTTGGAGGATCCGTAACTGTAACCCGTAAATCTCAGGACAGACACACCTGTTATATATACAATCAGGGGAATAATGACATAGATGGGCCCTGCTGTAAGGAGCAGAATGCCTGCCAGCAGTAATATCACCGGCTTGAAATTGTTCCAGATAAGATTATCACCCATTACTGCACTTGCTGATGCTATGTAATTTTTGGGTTTGATGTCAGACCCGATACGGAGAAAACCGTAAATAAGGGGCGCCAGATAGGGATTTGAATTGATATATCCCGATATTTGCCCATTTGTAAGTAGATTATACCCATTGCCCTGCATATGCTTCCTTGTCATCACTGTCTGAATGAAGTGGGATTTGAGAAACAGGATTAATTTATGATAAAAATCCATATTAGTACCATTATCAATGCGCCTGAAAGCACTGTTGTGTAATTCTGTTTGAGTTTTGCACTGAACATCTTCCTTAAAACAGGTATAAAGAGCAGCGGCATTACTGCACTGTTTGATGATCTGAGGAATGTGAGATGACTGCCTGCAATTGCCGTAAGCCAGAAGAGTCCCGTATATGCAGTAAATCCTGCAAAGAGTGACCCTGCTGCAGCAAGCCCGGGTCTTTTCACTGCTCTCATTATGTACTGATTGGCTGTAAGTCTTGCTTTATATATATAATCAGCAAGATACGATGCAAAGAGTCCCAGAAGAAATGCATTTATCACATCTACATTGAAGAATGCGTATAATATAAAGGATGCAGAGGCGCCTGCAGTGTATTCAGGTGGCGTGTGTCTGCCCAGCTGCAGCGCATTTACAGAAAAAACAAGATACATTATTGTAAGGAAGAGAAGACCGTTATCAAACGGGATGCCTGCAATGAGGGAGAGGACGGGAATGAGAAATACGGGTTCTGAAATCAGCCAGTGAAAGGCTGTTCTCGTGTCAAGATTGAGCAATGAGATAATGAGAATTATCACTGAGTAATGCGTTTGCCGTCCTCCCTGTTGAAGAAGTGCATATCCTTTACTTTTGAATACACGGTTATTTCCTGCTGGAGGTCAAACTTATTCTTACCGTCCACCTTGATTATTATTGTTTTACTGTCACTTATGCTCATATACACATACATGATATCGCCGAGTGATTCAGCCAATTCAACCCTGCCTGATATTGAGATATCACCCTCTTTCAGATTGAAATCCTCCGGCCTTATACCGATAACCATCTCGCTGGTCATGAACTCACTTGCATTTAAAGTGAAGAATTCAGTGGAAACAGCATTATTCTCTATATCCGCATTGAAGAAATTCATCTGGGGTGAACCGATGAACCCTGCTACAAATATATTCTCCGGCTTGAAGTACAGTGTCTGGGGATCAGCTATCTGCATGATCTCGCCCTTGTCAATAACCACAATCCTGTCTCCCATTGTCATTGCCTCTGTCTGATCATGCGTTACATATATCATTGTTGTCTGAAGTGTTTTGTGAAGCTTTGATATCTCGGAGCGCATTGCAACCCTCATCTTCGCATCCAGATTGGACAATGGTTCATCAAAGAGGAATACCTTGGGATGCCTTACTATTGCTCTGCCTATTGCAACCCTCTGCCTCTGTCCGCCGGAGAGTTCCCGAGGCCGCTTGTCAAGATACTCTTCAATACCCAGTATCTCTGTTGCCTCATTGACGAGTTTTTCTATTTCCTCTTTGGAGTACTTCCTTGTCTTGAGACCGAATCCGATATTGTCCCTCACTGTCATATGGGGGTAAAGTGCATAATTCTGAAATACCATGGCAATATCCCTGTCTTTGGGATGAGTGTCATTGACAATATTCCTGCCAATTACAACCTGGCCCTCTGTTACTTCCTCCAGACCGGCAATAATCCTCAGTATTGTTGATTTGCCGCATCCCGAGGGACCAACAAGAACGAGCAGCTCCTTGTCCATTACTTCAAGTGATATATTAGTTAATGCTTCTAACCCATTGGGATATATCTTCTTTACATGTTTCAGAGTAACTTCGGACACCTTAATCCTCCTTATAATAATATGCGTATATTTTTATATTTGTCTCAATGGAACCTGCACTGAGATTGTCCGTATTATCCACTACAAAGTACATCACAGCAGGGTCATATATGAAAACATCCTCACTGAAATAAACAACTGATTTGAACATAAACGGATATATGATTGACTCGGAATAGACCTCACCGGAGTCGGCAAAGAGGAATGCATCCTCCCTGTTATTGAAGAATACTACATCCACCGCCTCATCACTGTAGAATGTGAATTCATACAGACCGGGGCTCACAGCTTCAAATGAATCAATGTATGTGTCATTCTCATAGAGTTTATATTCATACTCCCTATCAGCCTGCATGAAAAGGGTGCAGGATATCAACAGCACTGCAATAATAAGAGGTATGGGGATTCTATTCATCAATACTCTCCACAATAAGCTTATTGCCGTCAATCTTCTTGACCTTCACATAATTGCCCTTTTTAATGCTTTCACCTTCAGTACGCACACGCCAGACCACATCCCCGACCCTCACAGAGCCGCCTTCCTCATCAGCATCAGCAATCAGCTTGAATCTGCTGCCTATGAGTGATTCTGCATTTGTCTTCATCTTTCTGTGTTCCTCATCAGTGAAATAGTCCATTATGATTCTCCTGACAAATATTATCAGAATCAGTGAGGAAACTGCAAATACCAGTATCTGTATATATATAAGATTAGGAAAGAAGAATGCCAATACTGCTGTCATGAATGCTCCTGCAGAGAAGAGACCGAATAGAAACAGCGGTGAGATAATCTCTATTATCATCAGAAGTATTGCAAATGACAGCCACAGTATCCAGGGCATCTGTATTATATTCATACTACACTCCTGTCGGTAAATTTATAAAAGTATACTCCAGATTGAAATTTTCCGCAAGGTAGTTTCCTATTTTCCGGACACCGAACACCTCTGTTGCATAATGACCTGCGAATATGCATTTGATTCTCTTCTCATAGGCCTGCCAGTATATCTTGTGTGACGGCTCGCCTGTTATTAACAGGTCAATATTCTCATTATGGGCATCATTGAGCATATTGATGCCATTGCCTGAAATTACACCTGCCTTCTTTATGAGATAATCACCGAATGCCCAGACAGTGATATCCTCGTCAATCTCTGATTTGACCGTCTCTATTATATCCTCAATATTAACTGATTCAGGGAATTCTGTGAATAGTCCCGCTTCAATACCATTATGATCCCCGAATTTTCCCGTGATATCCCATGAGAGCAAGTCCATGATAACCCTGTTGTTGGAATACTCATCATTGACATCAAGGGGTAGATGCATGCAGTACAGGGCAATATCATTGTCAATAAGCACCTTTATCTTCCTGTACATTGCATCTGTCAGACAGTTGTTGCTGTTTTTATTGAAAATACCGTGATGTGTAATGAGAAAATCTACATTCTGCCTCTTTGCCTCATAAAAGGTTTCAATGCCTGTATCAACACCAACACCAATCTTTGTTATTTTACCGGAATTCTGGACATTGAGTCCATTGAATGTATAATCACTGTCAGCAAATTCCTCCGGTCTGAACTCATTATTGAGATAATCAATTATACGGGAATTATTCATTCATCCCTCCTTTTTGAGATAATGGCCTGTATATGAATCAGCAGACTCTTCTATTTCCTCCGGTGTACCTTCTGCAACAATCATGCCTCCATTCTCACCGCCGTCAGGACCGAGGTCTATGACCCAGTCAGAACTCCTGATAACATCCGGATTATGTTCTATAACTACCAGAGTATTGCCCTTTTTGACAAGTCTGTCCAGTACACCCAGGAGCATCTTGATATCATAGGGATGCAGACCTGTTGTGGGTTCATCAAGGAGATACAGTGTTCTGCCTGTGGACTGTTTGGAGAGTTCCTTTGCCAGTTTTATCCTCTGTGCTTCCCCGCCTGATAATGATGTTGCCGGCTGGCCCAGTCTTATATAACCGAGACCGACATCCTGAAGCAGTTTGAGTCTCTTGCTGACCCTTCTTATTTCGGAGAAATGTTTCAATGCACTGTCAACTGTCATATCCAGCACCTCGGCAATATTCTTTCCCCTGTATTTAACCTGCAGTGTCTGCCTGTTGTATCTCCTGCCCTTGCATACTTCACAATTGACATAAATATCCGGGAGGAAATGCATTTCAATCTTATTGACTCCTGTTCCCTCGCATGCCTCACATCTCCCGTCTTTGACATTGAATGAGAATCTGCCCGGTTTGTAACCGCGCATCCTTGACTCCTTCATTGAAGCAAAGAGCTCCCTTATCGGCGTGAAGACACCTGTATATGTTGCCGGATTTGACCGCGGTGTTCTGCCTATGGGTGTCTGGGTAATATTGATGACCTTGTCAATAAGATGCAGATTTTTAATTGAATCATGCTCACCGGGTCTTCTGAGGGATGAATGGAAGTGACTCCTCAGGGATGTAAAGAGTATGTCATTGATCAATGTGCTCTTGCCTGACCCGGAAACACCGGTTATGCAGTTGAATAAACCGAGGGGGATTTTTACGTCAAGGTTCTTTAAATTATGCTCCCTGGCGCCCTTAATCTCCAGATAATAGTCCTGTCTGGGCTTCTTCCTCTTTCTCTCAATCCTTATGCTCTCCCTGCCTGAGAGGAATCTGCCTGTCAGGGACTCACTGCTCTTCTTTATGCCTGCTGCTGTGCCTGTGAATATCACATTACCGCCATTATCACCTGCATAGGGACCCAGATCCACTATATAATCACTCTCATTTATAAAAGCATTGTCATGTTCAACAACTATAACCGTATTGTCCATATCCCTCAGATTCTTCAGTGACTCTATCAATCTGTTGATATCCCTCTGATGCAGACCCACTGAGGGTTCATCCAGTATATAGAGAACACCGGTAAGCCCGCTTCCTATCTGTGTTGCAAGACGCACCCGCTGTTCCTCGCCGCCTGACAGTGTCTCTGTCTTCCTGTCCAGTGTAATATAGCTCAGTCCTACCTCAAGGAGGAATGAAAGCCTCTTCCTCAATTCCCTGATAATATCTTTGGCAATAATCTGTTTTCTGCCTTCCGGTTTGAGATTGGTGAACCAGTGATATGCCTCCTCAATATTCATCATAACAATGTCATGAATATTCCTGTCAGCTATTTTGACAGACAATGCCTCCCTGTTGAGTCTTGAACCATTGCAGAGGGGACATGGCTGGAATGTCATGTACTTCTCTATCTCATACTTCATCCAATTGGAGTCAGTATTGATATAGAGTCTCTTGAGATAGGGCAATACCCCCTCAAAATCAAGTCCCTTCTGTTCCTTGCCGCTCTCCCCTATTCCCAGTATTATCTTTGAGTGTATTTCAGGCGGTAATTCCTCCCAGGGTGTATCTGCATCTATACTGTATCTCTTCATGAATTCTTTCAGTCCGTTACGCTTTGAGGGTTCACCCCAGGGTGCTATAACGCCTTCTGCTATTGACAGAGAGGGATCTGTGATAACACTCTCTGAATCAATCTCCATACTGACACCGAGTCCATGGCATTTGGGACAGGCGCCATACGGTGAATTGAAAGAGAATGTTGCAGGGGTGATATCCTGATAGGATATCATGCAATGTGTGCATGATAGTGACTGATTATAGACAATCCTCTCATTACTGCCTGTCAGGACATATATTATTCCGTCTGTCTCCTTCAGTGCTGTTTCCACTGACTGGGTAAGCCGTGTCCTGATGCCTGCACCTATCTTCAATCTGTCTATTACAATCTCTATATCATGCTTCTTCTTACTGTCAATATTGAGCTTATCCCCCAGCATATGGGGTTTCCCGTCAATAATTACCCTTGTAAAACCCCTTTTCATCAGTTTCTCAAGCAGTCCGGCATGCTCACCCTTCTTCATAACAACAATGGGTGCAAGTATCTCAATCCTCGTGCCATCGTCCATTGACATTATGTCATCTATGATCTCATCAATTGCCATCTCCCTGACAGGCCGGCCGCAATTATAGCAATACGGGTCTCCTATGCGGGCAAAGAGAACCCTCAAATAATCATATATCTCCGTTGTTGTGGCAACAGTGGAACGGGGGTTCTTGGAAATCCCCCTCTGGCCTATTGCAATTGACGGTGAGAGACCCTCAATCCTGTCCACATCCGGTTTATCCATTATGCCGAGGAACTGTCTTGCATATGAGGAGAGTGATTCCACATATCTCCTCTGGCCCTCTGCATAGAGTGTATCAAATGCCAGTGAGGACTTACCGGAACCGGAAACACCTGTAATTATGACTAATTTCTTCTTCGGTATCTTTACTGATACTGAGTTGAGATTATGGACACGGGCACCTGTAATGGAAATATGCTTCATTCAATCAGTCATTCTTGTGCTTATTATTCTCATGAAGCGCTTTGGCAACCTTCTCAAATTTATTAACATCAATTATCTTACTGTGCTTGCCGTCAATCCTTCTCTCTTCAATAAGTATGGGTTTCTTCTTCTCCTGATTACCCACTTTGATATACTTATACTGATTGTATGAGAGAATGCCTATATAGAATTTATTGGTCAGTATATTGTACAGTGCCTGCCGCGAGAATTTCTTTTTCCTCTTTGACCTGTATCCCTTATCATCAAGATACTGCTTCAATTTGCCCAGTGACTTGAATTCAAGGTATTTGTCAAATATCTCATTGACCAGTTCAGCTTCCTTATCCACAACAACAACATGTTTCTCCTTGGATGTCTTGCCCTTGTATCTGTAGCCCAGCGGACAGTTTCCGCTTGCCTTTATGCCTGTCTCAAATATCTTGTATTCCCTGTGGGCAGCAAGTTTATTGGGGAGTTTCTCCTTCTCATATCTTGCAAATGCGCCTATCACCTTCTCCCTCAGTATCTCCAGTTCCGGATTCTTCAGTGTCTGTTCACTGACATATTTTATTACAGCACCATTCTTCATTACTTCCTTTTCAATCCACATGACAAAGATATCATCCATTGAAATATTATTCCTTGAATATGCAACAACCTTTTTGATATCCTTCTCAATACCTGTATAATTCATCAGATCAACAAGTCCCTTCTCTTCACTTTTCATATCATCGCTAAATTTCCTCTTG
>JAXHVG010000194.1:0-9087 GCA_034189245.1 Caldifarciminota bacterium | reverse complement strand
GCACAAATGACGGGGGTTAGGTTGTGTTTTCGGCAATTTTACGAACTATTGTGATAATTTTACAACTTCCGCAACTTGACAGTCTTCAATTCATTTATTTTGTATCTCTATTTACCAACTCTTTTGGAGAAGAACCACATCTGCAACTTCTATGTTAAACTATTACTTAACTTATGATTCAATGTTTTCTAATTAAAGTTATTGTATAACTTACAATTACTCGTTTTTGTAAATTCTTGCAATTGTAAAGGGACGTCCCCGGGATTTTTATCTAATCGTATATGTATCAAAGAGGCGGGAAAACGGGATATCTGTGAAATGGGAGAGGAGCATGAGAACAGAGAGTGCATAATTGTCAGCAATACCTGAATACACATACCTGCTGTACTGACTCCCTGTTAGCAGCATATCAGATGATATAACAGATATATCACGCATTATCAGCACCTTGGACGGATAGATAAAAAACCCCCTGAGTATTGCCGGCATTGACTCTATATTACTGTTGCTTGTAAAATCAATATTGCTCTTTATCTCCAATGTAGAGTATCTCGCGGGTTCCGGACTGCTTTCCCGTACAGGTTCCATGGTCTGCTCCAGCAATCCGGCTATAGTGTCAATACTGATACTGGTCTTGACAGCCACAGTAATATTTTCCGGTATTATTATCTTGTCTTTAAGAATATTCTTCTCACCCTCTGTAAGGTAGAGCGCATCCATTGAATTATCACTCTCAAAGAATGGCAGTAATTCCCTCAGCTGCCTCTGCTCTGATATTATTACTCTTAAATCAGATTGTGTGAATTGCCCGGGCATGAATGTATTGCACTTTTCCAGGAATGATTCAAGCACACTGCCTGCGTGAATATCCCTTGTTCTTGTTGAGAATATCCTGTAATCACTGAGAGTGGGCACATTCCAGTACTTCCATCCCTCAATATACTCACCCAGCTGCTCCATGATAAGAACACCGGCATATTCCTTGGAATAGTACTGTTCATTTGACCTGATATTATCTATCATGACAGATATCTCTGTACGGGGTCCTTCTGAAGACATATATATCAGTGTCATGCCATTACTCAGCTTGGCTGTCTCTGTTTGGGGTATATTCCCGGCATTAAGACCGGTTTTTAATCTGAATGACGGCTTTAATCCGGATATGAACTGTGTGAAAGCCGGTTCCCTGATCCGTCTTATGCGTTCTGTAATGCCATTGATACCGGTTATATTGTTGCTCAAGACAATATAGGGGTAATGCCTGAAGAGAAATTCCAGATCCCCTGCAGATATCTCCATCCGGTCAACTGCAGACTGTTTCAATGATTCAAATGCATCCCTGCCCGGCTCAGTGATACTGTCAGGCGTTATTATAACAAATCTTCCCGGCAGCCATATAACATTCAGCCGGCTGTCACTGTCAAGCATTATGATCTCGGGCAATGCATATCTGTCCTTCTGGGTAATATCATAATGATACATATCCTCCGGTCCATTGTAATTACCTGTAAGAGCATGATATTCAATTTGCAGTTTTCTGCCTTTGACGGACTCCACTATGGGCAGAAAATGCACTGGACCGAGTGATGACTTGACAGCAATATGGAGCTCTCCCGGCACTTCAGCATCTGTCATAATTCTGTTGAAATGTGCTGCATCAACATCCCTGCCCGTCAGTACTTCTATGATATTACTGAGCATTAGCTGTGAATAATCGGCACTTGTATGGAAATGATACTCTATATGGAAGAGCCCTTCATCATACTGCATATCCGCATTTGCACTCTGTGACAGCGATTTTAACTCTTCTGTTATATTTTTGATGTATTGGGAATTGCCCTTAATGTCTATTTTGAGCATTACACCTATATAGTCATAGGGCTCATCATGCATCTGATGGTAATAATATGCATTGGAAAGCCGTCTGACCTCTATGTCAGAGAATGCTGACAGGGATATGAGTATGGCAATAATAGGTAAAATATGCTTCATTTCTCCTCACTCAGATAAAATCGGGGCGACTGGATTTGAACCAGCGACCCCCTAGTCCCGAACCAGGTGCGCTGCCAAACTGCGCTACGCCCCGACTATTCTTTAAAACCAAACCGTCCCACAAGGGGGACGAATCTGCATGCATCATACTCCTCCTGTATAATTTCTCCATCCTTCTTCACTAATTTCAGGAGATACTGATAAGTAATACTGCCTACAGGTATGACCATTATACCATTATTTGCCAATTGGTCAATAAGTATATCCGGTACAGCGGGACTTGCTGCAGTAACAATGATCCTGTCAAAGGGGGCATACTGCGAGAGTCCAATAGTACCATCCCCCTGCACAACCTGTACATTCTTTATACCGTGTTTATTGAGATTTTCCTTTGCTTTCTTCCTCAATCCCCCTATTCTTTCCATTGTATAAACCCTGGAACCGAGTTTGGAGAGTATTGCCGCCTGATATCCCGAACCTGTGCCTATTTCCAGTATCTTGCAGTCCTCTTTGATTTCAAGCATCTCTGTCATTTTTGCAACAATATAGGGCTGCGATATTGTCTGGGAATATCCTATGGGCAGGGGCTGATCCCTGTATGACATTGATTTGAGATTTTCCGGTACAAAGAGCTCGCGTTTTACTTCCTCAAATGCCTTCAAAACCAGTTCATCTCTTATGCCGCGCTGTTTCAACTGGTTTTCAACCATTTCCTCTCTCTGTTTTGCATAATACATTATAATTCTATCTCCTTCAGGGTTTTCAGTATATCCCTGTCTGTTATGTCTGTCTTTATGGGTGTGACTGACACCTTCTTATTCCTCACTGCTTCAAAATCAGTACCCTCTTTTCTCTGATATTTCGGTTCACTGCCGCCTATCCAGTAATACTTCTTGCCTCTTGGGTCTGTTTTCTCAATGAGGCTGTCTGAATATATCCTGCTGCCCAGTTCCGTTATCTCAAATCCTCTGATCTCACTGTAAGGCAATGCCGGGAAATTGACATTGAGCAGTATATTCTTTCTTTCAATCTTCATTATGTAATCTATCAATTTGCGGATAATCCTCTCTGAAGCTGAGAAATCCGTTTCAAAGTACGATGCCATGGATATTGATATTGATGGTATTCCCATCATCAGTCCCTCCATTGCAGCTGCCACAGTACCTGAGTAAAGCACATCCTCGCCCATATTGGGACCGTGATTTATGCCTGATATAACAAGGTCCATCTGCTCATTGATAAGACCGTGAGTGGCAATAAGCACACAGTCAGTCGGTGTACCTGTTGTTGCCCACTCATTACTCCCGGACTTCTCAATCCTCAATGGGCTTGTCAGTGTCAGAGAATGACTCGTTGCACTCTGATTGCGGTTGGGAGCAACAATAAATACAGTATGCCCCATTCTCACCACAATATCCTTTAAAACCCTCAGGCCCTCAGCCCGTATCCCGTCATCATTTGAAAGAAGAATATTCATCGCCATAATGTCTCCAATGCCATTTTTATGAATCTCAATGTATCTATTACAGGATTGATCTTGGATATCTCATCCCCGTATATTGTCTTCACTGTAACTGAGGATATTGAATATCCCATCCTGCCTGCATTAATAAGCATCTCTGATTCCATCTGGAAACGGAATGTCTTGATGGGCACATCCAGAATCTTCTGTATATTGACCATTCTGAATCCGGACTGGGAATCAAATGTATTCCTCCCTGCAAGCAGTGATGTCAGCAATGTTGTTACTTTATTTGTCAGGTATCTTTCAATGGGCATATTGTGTATATCCATATCTCTTCTGCCGATAATGACATCATAGGAATAATTACTCTCATCAGTGAATCGTTCAATATCCCCGGGTCTGTGCTGACCATCAGCATCCATAAGCACAGCGTACTGATATCTGCTGCTCATCTTCCTCAAACCGTCCATCAGTGAACGGCCCTTGCCCATATTGACACTGTGTCTTATTACTGTATCTGCGTACTGCCCCGCTATAAGCCCTGTGTTATCCGCAGAACCGTCATCAACAACACATACAGGCAGGTCTGAATATGCCTTTATGCTTCTCATGAGCTGAACCATATGACGCCCCTCATTGTATGCCGGTATAATAATAACAGTGCTCTCTCTCATATCATATGCCTCATATAATAATTACGGAGATCATAAGCATCACAGTAGAGTTTTTCAATGACAGCGGCATTCTCCAGTGATTGCCTGCAGTAAATCAGCCCCTCTCCCAGAACATATGCCCTTATGTGTTTGAGTCTGTCCTTTTTAATAATACTGTTGCCGGACAGACGCTTCAATTGACCTTTCTTTCTTGAGAAAACAGAGTAGTGAAACTCATTCTTCCTTGCTTTGAGCAGGGGGACAATCAGTCCTTCCCTGTCCGTGGAATCAGCCAGCACCTCAAGTGAATCAAGATAAATGACAGGCTGCTGACCGGACCCGCATGCAATGCCCTTGGCAAATGATATGCCGAGGCGTGTGCCTGTATAGTAACCCGGACCGGATGACAGTATGATTGCCTCCATATTGTTCATTTCAACATTATGCTCTGCAATCATTTTCTCAACTGTAAGAGGCAGCCATTTGAGAATATCTTCATTCTCCGCCTTCTCAAAATACTGCTCACCGTTTCTCTCAATAAGAACAGAGTACTGGCCTGTTACTGAGGATATTGCCATTATCAATATATCACCGTAATCCTTCTGCCGTTTTCCAGATACTCAAATTCCAGTTCAGCTGCAGAATAGATATGCTTCAATTCATCCCCCCTGGAACCGGGCCATTCTATGAATGTATAGTCGGCACTTTCTATAAGCTCTTCAAAGTGCAGTGATTCCGCCCGTTCATTCTCCGGTATCCTATACAGGTCTATGTGAACAATGGTAATATCTTTCCTGTAATAATTGTTTATTATTGTAAATGACGGACTTGTAATACCACTGACATCAAACAGTGAAGCAAATTGCCTTACAAAAGCCGTCTTGCCTGAACCCAGTGTGCCCTTCAGAAGGAATACCTCTGCCCTGACATTGCTGAGAATGAACTGGGCAGGTTCAATCAGTGCACTTTCACTCACTGCAGTAAATGTCTTCCGCATATCTGTTTATACCCTTTAATGTAAGGTGTGGTATGAATTGTGTCTCCCGAATCATTTCCTTGATTGATGCTCCATTGCCTCCTGTTACAATTATATCCGCATGCCCCAGTGTTTTCCCCGCCAATTCAATGAAGTACATTACACCATTGATCCACAGTGAATAAATACCGGATGAAACTGCACTGCGCGTATCTGTTCCCATTACATCAATGTCAGCTGTTATGTCAACAGGGGGTATCTCTGTCTTATACGAGAGGGCACTGTTCATTGCGGATGTACCGGGTATAATCATGCCGCCTATATGCATGCCGTCTGAATCTATGAAATCAAATGTGTCTGCTGTACCTGCATCTATGATAAGTGAAGGATATATCCTGTTTCTCTGTATATAGTATATATTCATAAATCTGTCTATACCCATATCATCTACAGAGTACCGGGTCTGCAGTCTGTCTTTGTCCTTTGTAAGGATTTCAATGTCGGCAAAGTACTGTTCTGCTTCAGGGAGAATTTCCCTTGAATGTCTCTGTGAAACCGATACAGCATAGAGACTGTTGAATGAATGATTTGAAGCATATTCAAAATATTTTTTCCCGGCACTGTAGAATTCATCACCTGTATCTGAGAAAAGTCCGAGATATGCATTTGTATTGCCTATATTGAGAACAGCCCTTCTATTATTCATCAATAATACTCTCCATCTCATCAAGATTGCTTATATCATGATCCTTTACAAGCTCAATATTCTTCTTTATCAGCATTCTGTATAATTGCTCCGTGTCACTGTCAGCAATCTGCGAAATGTGTTTTTCAATTACCTTCCAGTCGCCCCTCATAACAGGCCCTGTAAGTGATTTCTTGATACCCTTTGCCTTGATATTCTCCAATGTCTTCTCCATTATGGGAATCAGTATGTGGCTGTCATCACCATCAGTAAGATGCGCATTGCTGAGCAGCTCATCAGCTGTCTTTGCCATAATGACAATAAAATTACTGGCAAACATACAGGCAGCATGATACAGTATTCTATTAAAATCTTTTTCTGCTATAATATAATGGCAGTCAAATTCATCGCAGAACTCATCGCAGAATTTCACGGACTGTGTGTATTCAACCGAGAAATAAATATTTTTAAAGAGCTCCCTGCCGCCCTCACTGTCAATGAATGTCTGAATGGGATGCATGATAATGAGGTTATTTTTGTTCTTGATATGGTCAACAGCATCCTCAATATTTATTGTTCCTGACATAATAACAATATTGCCTGATACAGTGCCGGATATACTGTCCATTGCAGACAGTATTTTCTTGTCAATGACAGTTATGAATACTGTATCTGCTTCAGTACATTCATCTATTCCATATACGGGGAAGACCCTCTTATTGTCAGCAGCATTGAGCACCTTTGTCCTGTCCCTGTCATAGACATATATAGTGGTATTCTCAACAGTGAGATAAGCCCTCAGAAGGGTCTTCCCCACTTTGCCCAGTCCAATGATAAAGAGTTTCACTCCGCCTCCTTTTTCATTTTCAATAATTTTGAATGGTTTCTACTGTTCAGATAACAGTCAAAATAAATACTGTTCTCTCTCACTTCCTGCTTCTTGATATAAGCATTATTCAGTATGAAATTGATTATTCTGTAATGCTCGTTCTTCACTATTATCTTTATATTATTAAATCTTGAGAGGAATCTGTCAAGTATCATATTGAACAATGTATCAATATTCCTGTTTTCCTTTGCAGATACAAATACACTAGGGTCAAATCTCTCTGAATAATACTGCTTCCGGGAATCGGAAATAAGCATATCTGTTTTATTAAATACAAATATCCTCTCCGGTTTGTTATTCTCATCCTCCAGTTCACAGAGTGTTGATGTGACCTCCTCAATCTGTTCCTCACAGTAGGGTGATGATATATCAGCGACAATAAGCTGGAGCTGGGCATCTGCAGCCTCTGACAGTGTCAATTGAAATGATGATATGAGTTCATGGGGCAATTCACCCAGGAGCCCTACAGTGTCTGTAATGACAATATCCTTTCTCAGTTTCCTCGTTGTTGTATCAAGTGTCGTGAAGAGCTGGTCTGCAACATTGAAGTCATTCCCTGTAAGGGCATTCATCAATGTTGTCTTGCCTGCATTTGTATATCCGACAAGGGATACATTGAAAACACTGCTCCTTGACTTTCGCTGCTGTTTATGGTCTGATTTGTATTTGCTGAGTTTCTTCTTCAATATATCAATCTGATGTCTTATCTTCCGCCTGTCTGTCTCCAGTTTTTTCTCACCCGGCCCCCTTGTGCCTATACCGCCCCCTGTTCTTGACATCTCTATGCCCCTCCCGGTGAGTCTGGGGAGGAGATATTTGTACTGGGCAAGTTCAGCCTCCACTTTGGAGACATTGGTCCTGGCATTCTTTGCAAATATAATGAGAATAAGCTCATTCCTGTCAATAATGCGCGTGCCTGTCTGCTCCTCAAGATTGCGCAATTGCACAGGGTCAAGGTTGACACTCACAACAATCACAGCAATACCGTATCGTTCAGCCAGCTGCCCTATTTCCTCAACCTTGCCTCTGCCCATATAGTAAGCCGGGTCAATCTCATCGCGTCTCTGCACAATACTCTCAAATACATCAATGCCCGCTGTGCCGGCAAGTTTGTATAATTCATCCATTCTTCTCTCAATATAACGTTCGCCTGCACCTTTCTTAAAAACACCTGCCAGCAGCCCCCTCTCTTTCATTTATCCTCCTGTAATCTTGACTTCATCAGTGACGAGATTGCCATGACAAGCAGAACAGTGCCTGCAATAATCGCACCCCATATACCCATAACAGAGAGCGTGGTGACAATTATTCCCGCTATAATTACGCCTATGATTATTGAAACAACAGCATCCCGCAATCTGATATTGAAGAGTACTGCTGCTATTGAACCTGTCCATGCACCTGTTATAGGCAGGGGGATTGCAACAAATGATATCAGCCCTATCATCTTGTACTTCTCAATCTGCTGTGACCTGGACCTTGTTCTCTCAAAGATACTGTCAAAGAACCGCTTTGTATATTTCCATCTCTCAAAGAATCTGTACATTGCCCTGAGGAAGAGCAATATGGGTAAAACCGGAATAATGTTACCGATAAATGCCAGTATGAAAGCAGTGTATATACTCATACCATACACATTGACTGCAATGGGAATACCGCCCCTCAATTCAAATACAGGAAGGGCTGATATGATGATAACAATGAGCCAGCGCGGAATACCGGTGCTGTCCAGTGCATTTATTATACCTGTCTTGACTCCTGCAGACAGGCCCAATGCCAGAACAATGAAGAGGAGAATAGCAGCGGTTTTCTTCATTATTCCCCCAGAAGCACTGTTGCCATGCAGGCTATACCCTCTTTTCTGCCTGTAAAACCCATGTGTTCTGTTGTTGAGCCTTTAACAGACACATTGCCCGTGTCTATTGAGAGGGCATCTGCAATATTTATTTCCATATTCTTCCTGTATGGGGCTATCTTAGGTTCCTGGCATATTATAATAGAATCAATATTGATAATTTCCCTCTCTGTCCTATCCCCTACTCTTGCAAGCAGTTCCATTGAACTGATATTCCTGTACTCCTCACTGCTGTCAGGGAATAGTGCACCTATATCACCTAAGGAAGCAGCTCCCAGAATAGCGTCCATGACAGCATGGATAAGCACATCTGCATCAGAATGGCCCTCCAGGCCCAATGGGTACTCTATATGCACACCTCCGAGTATCAGCTGTCTGCCTTCTGCAAATCTGTGTGCATCAAATCCTATGCCTGTTCTCACATTAACTCCTTCAATATACTCTCACCGAGGAGTATATCACTCCTCTTTGTTATCTTTATATTGTAATTGCGTCCCTTCACCGGAATTATCTCCCTGCCTGCATCAGCCATAAAACCCGCCTCATCTGTAAATTCAATACCTCCGGTCAGG
>JAXHVG010000193.1:0-2715 GCA_034189245.1 Caldifarciminota bacterium | reverse complement strand
AGGTCATCCCTGTAGAGAGGATCAACAACTCTCTTCACTTCTTTGTCTCCCATAGATAAATTATATTGATTTAGTAAACTATTTCAATACCATTATTGATAATGTATTTATTACAAAAAAATATCATCTACTGCATTCAGAGTACAGAGCAATATAAATATATCTTGGTCAATGAGTCCAAATCCCGGGGACGGTCCTTTATATTGTAGACATTATTGGTTCTTCTCCAAAAGAGTTGACTGATTTATCTGTGGCCCCTATCCGATATCTACTTCAATAGTAATCTAAATCACAAGGACTGAATACATTGCCTTTTAAATCTATTTTCAACATCTGTCCCTTTACCCTTATTTTGGCCAAAATATATTTGTATCTT
Organism: Caldifarciminota bacterium; assembly: GCA_034189245.1. Lineage (GTDB taxonomy): Bacteria > Hydrothermota > 32-111 > 32-111 > 32-111 > JAXHVG01. The sequence goes on along the minus strand of JAXHVG010000193.1, from coordinate 2,339 downwards.
AACCTTCCATACCTTATCGTTGTGCGTAATGCGTTTTGCATTGTAGTTATTTTCTGTTGATAAATTTTCATCAATCCGTATAATTGAGTTATAAAGAGGAGGTTGAATGAAGCGCTTTTCATTTCTGTTTATTTTCATAATAATGTTTCTCTCTATTTATTGTGTGTGGGATATGATATGGTCTGACGGCAATGAATTTCACATAACTGCCACCAATTACGGTGTCATAGGCAGTGATGTAATAAATGGTGGAACAGGCGGATACTGGCCATCCGGTTATCCTGAGGAAAATTATATCTACGGCAGCGGTATATGGTTTGGAGGACTTGTAGATTCCATAACACCGGGCAATGATACAATTATAGATACATTGGTATCATTGGGATATAATCCATCAAGCGGTATTAGTGAACTATGCCCCGGTGACGGCAGTGACGCACCGGAGTATGACAATGAATTGCAGAGGGTATATAATTCACGGGATGACTGGCCGCCCATGAGAGCAGACAGCACAGTATGGTTTGACTCCACATTCTCTGATTATGACACATATTGCTTCTTCTCGGATAAGGATCCTGCCCAGCATTTTACAACTGAAAATATTCCTATGGGCATTACTGTCAAGCAGTGGACATATCAGTGGACAATAGGGCTTTTGAATGATGTGGTGTTTCTCCGGCATGTAATAAAGAATGAGAATGATGATTCCCTTGATATACATGACTGCTACTACGCCTTTTCTGTGGACGCGGATATTGGCAATGAGTCAAGCACAACAGGTTTTAATGACCTGGCTGGATTCATTGACACAATGACAGTTGATTACATGGACGCGTCAGACACCCTAATGCAGCTCAATACTGTCTATCAATTCCAGCTGGAGCCTGAGACAACCTGGGTGCATGAACCGCGCATTCTCTCTCTTGTCATGCTTGAAACACCTATTACAGAAGAGCCAATTGACCTCTATCATGATGGTGTATTTTTCATTCCGCCACATGAACAGCTCGGTATGACTTCATTGTGGCCTCGCGGTCTTATAATTTCAGGTCCCAGTGTAAAGGAAGAATATTATCAGATTATGGCCGGTTATGATTTTTATACATACGATCCTTCCGATCCTGAAACCTCATATCTGCCCTTCCCCTATTACGGCAATGGGGTTACAGGCTATCCCGGTCAATCTGAGGATTCATTAGATTATGGTGATAAACAATTTTGCATGTCTTCAGGTCCATTTGATCTGGACTACGGTGATTCCACTATTGTGACAATGGCATTTGTAATCAATCAGCAGCCATCTGATATTGTACCCAATACACTTGAATTGATGGAATTATGGGAAACAGGCACAATGGGCATTGAAGATAATAGGAATACCCATAATAAAATCATTATGAAGAATATTGTTACTGACAGCAGACTCTCTCTGTCAATCAATGGTTTAAATCAATACTATAATATCAATCTGTATGATATAAAGGGCAGAAAGGTGACTCATATATTTGACGGCAGGATTTCAGGAGAAAGAGACATAGCAAGAAAACTTAATCTGCCTGCAGGCATTTATTTTATCAATGATGCGCACGGTGGATTTTGTGAGAAACTCACATTAATTAAATAATGATGTTTTTGTCACATTACTTAAATTAGTGGTTGAAAAATATTCTATTATGTGTAAAATAAAAATATGATTGAAGGGATAATTTTCGGAGAAGAGATCTGTGCCACCATATATAACATCGTACTATTAATTTTTTCGGTAACATAAATTCTTTAAGGAGGCTTTATGGCTAAAAAAACTTACCATGTTCAACCGCATCGTGATGATGACAAAAAATGGATTGTAACAACATCCAAACGCGGCCGTTCAATGAAGAACTTTGACAAGAAGGCAGAGGCAGTAAACTTTGCAAAGGATCTTGCAAAGAAACATGAGGCAACACTCGTGACTTATAAAAAAGACGGCTCTGTTATGAGAAAGAAAAAATTCAAGTGTAAGAAGTAATAATACTTTTACCAGATGAATTGCAAGAGGGGTGCATCAAGCACCCCTCTTTTTTTATTTCAGCAGATCTATTATCCATGCATATTCAAAAGCAACATCACTGTAGAAATCATATCTGCCCGATGACCCACCATGTCCGCTGCCCATATTCATCCTGAGCAGGATTTCACTTGATGAGGTATTGTAATCCCTCAGTTTTGCTGTCCATTTAAGGGCTTCCCAGTATGCAACACGGCTGTCATTGATACCTGCCATTATCAGCATATAGGGATAATCCTGATACCTGATATTGTCATAGGGTGAGTATGACAGCATATACCGGAAATACTCT
>JAXHVG010000192.1:0-7725 GCA_034189245.1 Caldifarciminota bacterium | reverse complement strand
TACCTTTTTCATGATTTCATGTCTGTTATGTTCTTTCATTGTCAATTTCAGCTCCTTTTCCTGCATTTTTAACCTCCTTGTGTTAAGGAGATTATTTTACCTCAAAATGTGACATTTTTTTTTGGGAATAACAGTCGTAAATTTACCATTGACAAAGGTATTAATATATATAAAATAATTGTTTTATTAAAATCTGAGAAAATAAAAGGAGGACAGTTTGACTACTGATACTAAGATGATTAGAAATATAGCATTTACAGGGCACAGTTCATCAGGCAAGACAACACTGGGTGAAGCAGTTCTGTTCAATGCAGGCAAGACGAACAGACTCGGCAGGGTTGATGAGAAGAATTCAGTGCTTGACCATGGTGATGAAGAAATATCAAGACAGATTACAATAAGCCTCAGCATGGCTTCCCTTGACTGGAAAGACAGGCATATTAATGTTCTTGATACTCCCGGTTTCCCTGATTTCTTCGGCGAGGTTGTGTCGGCAGCAAGGGTTGTGGAGGCATTGGCAATAGTGATTGATTCCACATCCGGTATTGAACTCGGCACAGAAAAGGCATGGGACCTTGTCAAGAAGAAGGACTTGGCTGCAATGTTTATAATAAACAAGATGACCAAAGAAAATGCTGATTATGAAGCTGTTCTTGCTGATATCAAGTCAATGTTTACAAAGAATGCAACAATGATACAGCTGCCTATAGGCCAGGGTCCGGAATTCAAGGGTGTTGTCAATCTTCTCACCGGGAAGGCATATTCATTTAATGAGGGTAAATCCGAAGAGACGGAAGTGCCCGGGGATATCAAGGACAAAGCAGAATCAATGAAGGAGGAACTGATAGAGATGATTGCACAGTCCGATGATAAACTGATGGAAAAATTCTTTGAGGACGGACTCTCTGATGAGGATATTGAAATAGGATTTCAGAAAGCAATAAAACAGGGCAAACTATATCCTGTATTATTCACTGATGCCTATGAGAATATCGGTGTAGCCAATGTAATGGATATCATTGCCAATATTATGCCTTCTCCTGCAATTAATCAGGAGTATGAGATACTTGATGATGAAGACAATGAACAGACCATTGCAATTGATGATAAATTCACCGGTTTTGTATTCAAGACAGCTGTTGAGAAACATATCGGCGATATGGCATATGTGAGGGTTTTCACAGGAACACTGGAAACAGGCACTGATGCTGATAATCCCAAAAAACGCTCCAGTGAAAAGATAAATCAGATGTACTCTCTTGTAGGCAAGGAAAGAACCGATATTTCAGAAGCTCCTGCAGGCAGTATTGCAGCACTGGTGAAACTGAAGAATACCAAGACCAATGATACACTCTGTGATTCTTCTCTGAATCTTCATTATAAGGAGATTGAATTTCCGCATGCCAATGTTTCAATGGCAATAATTCCACAGGCAAAGGGTGATGAGGAGAAGATATCCAATGGATTGACAAAGCTCTCTGAGGAAGACCCTTCCTTTGTATTCAATTTTGATTCAGAGATAAAGCAGACGCTTGTTCACGGACTGGGTACAATACATCTTGAGGTCATTATAAAGAAACTGAAGGAAAAATTCGGGGTCAATGTTGATCTGGTAAAACCGAAGATAAAGTACAGGGAGACAATAACCAAACCGGCTGCTGCAGAGGGCAAGCATAAGAAACAGTCAGGCGGCAGAGGTCAGTTCGGTGTCTGTAATGTAAAATTTGAACCGAATGCAGAAGAAGAGGAATTTCAATTTGTTGATGAGATATTCGGCGGGTCAATACCCTCAAAATTCGTACCATCAGTGGAAAAGGGTGTCAGACAGCAGCTAAAGGAAGGATATCTTGCAGGTTATCCCATGGTCAATATAAAAGCGACTGTATATGACGGCAAATTCCACCCTGTTGATTCATCCGATATAGCATTTCAGCTCGCAGGCTCCAATGCAGTGAAGAATGCAATGCCCAATGCAGGGGTTGTGCTGCTTGAACCCATAATGAAGGTTTCTGTTATTGTACCTGAAGAGTATATGGGTGACATAATGGGTGATATGAATTCCAGAAGAGGCAGGATACTCGGAATGGAGGCAAAGGGCAGGAATCAGAAGGTTAATGCACTTGTTCCACAGGCAGAGATGTATCAGTATTCCTCACAGCTCAGGTCAATGACTCAGGGCAGAGGCACATTCGCCATGGAATTTGAGAAATATGACAAGGTGCCGACAGACCAGGCAAAGAAGATAGTTGAGGAAGCAAAGGCAGAAGACGAAGACGAATAAATACCATTTTTCCTAAGCATAAAAAAAGCCGTCCTGATGGACGGCTTTTTTATTTTCTATATAATTTATAGTAATTACGGGGCAACAAATCTATAGGGTATTGTTGCTTTCATCACAGCAGGTTCACCGTCAACAGTACCGGGTTTGAATTTACACTTCTTTGCTGCACTGAGTGCCGCATTATTGAGTGCCTGATTATCACCCTTCAACACCTTTGCATCAGTCACAGAACCGTCTGTACCCACTGTAACCTGTACGAATACCGTACCCTCTGCCCCGACACTTGCTGCTGCATCCGGATATGACGGCTGAACAAGTTTCTGCAGCTGTGGCTGGATCTTAATACTGGGCTTAGCAGGCTCTTCTGCGACCTCCTCCACTTTTTCTTCCTCTTTTTCTTCCTCTTCTGTCTTTGTGGGTGTCTTAGCTGCTGCCTCAGAGAGCATCTGTGAAGCTGTCGGCTGTTTGGGTTCTTCTCTTCGGGGTGTTGTTAGCTTGGTTGTCTTTTTCTCTTCCTTCTCTTCCTCTTCAATGATCTGCGCAATATTGACATCCTTCTGTGACTGTGTCTCAACATAGAATATATCCAGATTTGAGAGTATGTCTATATCAGATTCATAGACATTATCCACGGACTTGATGATATTATTGACTGCAATAATTCTATTGGGTATATAGAGGAATGCATAGGGCTGGTCTTCCATTATTGTGCTCTGGAACTCTTTCCAGTACCGCATTGCCTCATCCTTTTCCATTGTGGATATTGCATTATTGAGCATTTTGTCAATATTATCATTGTAATAACCGACAAAATTGAATGTGCCGATTTCCTTATCCGATGACCAGAAGGGGAATGGATTGAAATTATCATCCACTTTCCATGAGAGAACATATGCATCAAAATCCTTATTGATGAGGCGTGATATCAATGCTGAACTCTCCAATGCCTGCACATCAACCCTTATCCCGTAGCCGGAGAGCTGATCATCAATTGCATTAGCTATCTTCACCATCTCAACATCATTCTTGTCAGTGAGAATAGTGAAATCAAATCTGTCATATTTGTCTTCTTTGTGATAGTATTTATTGTATCTCTTGACAAATTTTTCCTTGAGTAATTCCTCAGCCTGTTCCCTGTTGAATGTAATGGGGGCAATATCATTAGAATATGCCCAGAATGCCGGTGTCAGCGGACCATTGGATATCATTGCATTGCCGCCCACATAATTCCTGATAAGACCTTCCCGGTTTATGAGCTTAGACACAGCAAGCCGGATATTCTTATCATTAAATGGGGCTTTTGTTGTATTGAATCCGAGATATGTATAAATGTTGCCGTCCTTTGTAATGAGATTGACATTGCCCAGGTCCTCAATTGCCTTCTGTTTATCCGGACTGATGTCATATGCAAGATCCGCTTCACCCTTCTTGAGGGATTCTATGAGCTTATCCTGATCAGAGAATATCCTGTATATGATTCTCTTGAGAAAAGGACCCTCTTCAAGGGAGTAATTCTCATTCCTCGCCAGTGTAATATACTTGCCATTCTCCCATTCCTCCAGTTTATACGGTCCATTGCCGACCGGTGATGAATGAAAGTCAGCGAATCTGATATTATCCTCATCCTTCAAGAGATGCCTGGGCATTGTTTTGATATTGGAATCATACAGTGCCCTCGGATAGACCCTTGAGAAATAGAATACAACAGTGAGTTCGTCAACTGCCTTGACACTGTCAATATACTGCAGTTTAGAAAGCAGGGGATAACCATTATCCGGATTCTTCATTGTATTGAATGTGAATTCCACATCCCGGGCTGTTACAGGAGTATTGTCCTGCCATACTATATTGTCCTGCAGATAATAGGTGATCTCTGTCAAATCCTCTGAATATGCCCATGATTTTGCAAGCATAGGTACAATTCTGCCTTCGGTATTTATCTTATGCATAGGTAGAAAAATCATATCAGTTATTTCATTGTGAGCTGTGAATGACGGATAGAGCGGGGATAGATTCTCCGGTTCATTGATAATACCGACAACAAGGTCACCGCCTGCAACTCCGTCTTCAGGTGCGCGCGAAATCCTTCTCTGACAGGATACTGCTGCAATGATTATAAGAGTGACCAATAAAAATAATTTAACTGCCCTCATCTTTAATCCTCCTTAAATGTATTTACGGTATTATACTATTGATTATCGGTGTGTGTCAAGAGAAAAGGGGCGGCAGAAACCGCCCCGATTGGAAATTATTTACGCAGGTTTTCTTCCTTTACGACTTCTGACCAGGTCTTTCCGCTGTTTGCTTCCATACCTATCATTATCCATCCGATGAGAATGTAACTCATCCATTCCTTTGTTCTCGGTTTGTATTTGTCCAGTGAATGGGCTGTATGATAACCGAAGGGGCCTATACAGCAGCCTGTGATACCTTGATTCTTGAATCCTGTGTAAGCATTACCGAACATCACCAAGAAGTTGATTGTAGGCACAAATCTCAGGATATCCATCAGATCAAAATTGACTGCCTTCTCATTTGCCATAAGTCCGAGACGGGGGTCAACAAGACATGAGAGAGCCATTGGTACAATGCCTCCGTCCTGTTTGTCTATAGAGAATAATGGACCTGCTGCTAATGTTGTTGTTGATAATACACTTATTATCATGAGTGAAACAACTAATTTCTTAACCATACTACCTCCTAGGATTGTATTTTTCAAATTATATAATGGAAAACAATTTATGTCAACTAGAATATTGCATTCCTCTGAAATATTATTATGATATAGAAATGAGGTTATTAATACTAATTGTAATTGTAAATTTATCCCTATCTGCAAATGCCAATACCTACAATGAAGGAACAGATGAGGCGGATCAGTATCTGCAAAACAGCAATGACTCTAAAGCGTGGTTCATGGGGGGTGTAGGAGCAGGTCTTATCTGTCCCGGATGCGGATGCATTGCAGCTCCATTGACAGGATACTTCTTCAAAGCGGAGGTGCCGGAGCAGTTCAATGACAGAAGCAGTGAATTCAAGACAGGTTTCAGGAAGATATATGTGTCGGAAATCAAGAAAATGAGAGCAAAGTATGCATTTGCCGGAGCAGGCATAGGCAGTGTATTGAGTATTGCAGTAATCAGCTATATCATTTATACTTTAATGTAAAGAAAATTTCACAAAGAGGTATCAATGGCAGATATCACAGTCAAAGAGCTTGTAAAGGACTATCAGGCAGGTGAAGTCACGGTAAAGGCATTGAGGGGTGTGAACATTGACATTGGAAAGGGGGAATTCCTCTCTGTTGCAGGCCCATCAGGGAGCGGCAAAACAACCCTCCTTAATCTAATGGGATGTATTGATTCACCTACAGGGGGTTCAATAGTGATAAATGGCTCGGATGTGACGGATAAGGATGAGAATCAGCTGGCTTTATTCCGCAATAAATACATTGGATTTATATTCCAGGATTTCAATCTCATTCCCGTACTCACAGTATATGAGAATGTCCAGTTCTCACTTGCCATACACCCGGATATCAAAAAAAATCACAGGGAAATGATAATGAAGACGCTTCAGGCAGTTGGTATCAGTAAATTGGAGAAGCGGTTTCCTTCAGAATTGTCAGGCGGGCAGAAACAGAGGGTAGCTGTTGCCAGGGCGCTTGTGAAAAAACCGCTCATAGTACTGGCTGATGAACCGACTGCAAATCTTGATACGGACAATTCAAAAAATGTAATGGATATAATGCATTCAATGAATAAGGAGTATGAAACAACATTCATATTCTCCACACATGACCCGCTTGTCATTGATTATGCTGAGAGGGTTATAAAACTGAGAGACGGCAGGGTTCAGGAGAATAATAGAGAGTGAAATTTTTCCTCAACTATGCATACAGAAATCTCCTTAGAAGGAAGAGCAGGACAGCCCTTACCCTCATACCTGTTGTAGCGGGTACAATGTTTCTTATATATACAATATCATTTGTTGAAGGTGTAAATCAGCAGTCAATATCCAATATCATTAAATACAAGACAGCACATGCAAAGATTTACAATGATAAGTACAGGATAGACAAGAATAATGATAATCAGAAATATACATTCAAAACAGACAAACAGCTCCTGGCATATTTAAGGAATAATCAATATATTGAATCCTTCACACCCAGTATCAGATTTTCAGGGAAGCTGTCTGACGGTATCAATAAAATACCGGTAATCATACTCGGTATAGATCAAAATTCGTATAATGACGTGTTCAGCACATTGACGGATGATTCCCTTATGCCCCCTGATTCCGGTGAGGTCTATATAGGCAGAGCACTTACATCACTCTTCTCCTTTGATAAGGGAGACATATGTTTCCTTGAAGCCAGAACAAAATACGATGCCTTTGATGCACTGGATCTTGTGTACAGAGAGAATATATCCTCGGGCAATCCGGAACTGGACAGGAATTATGTTTTTATCAATCTGAATAATGCCAAATCCTTTTTTGAGAGTGAAGGAGAGGTAACCAATATTGCCGTCAAACTGAAGGATAAGGATTATCTTGAAGAGTTCAGCGCACAGGCGGAAAAAAAACTGAAGGAGATAAGGCCGGATCTGAAGATAGTGACATGGCAAGAGGAAGAGGAGGATTATTTTGCATTTGCTGCTGCTGACAGAGCGGGCGGTTATGTGTTCATCATGATAATACTTGTCATAGCAGGAGTAGGCATTGCCAATACCATGCTTCTTTCAATGTATGAGCGCCTTGATGAAATAGGAACAATACGTGCACTGGGCAGCAGCAATAAAGTCGTCATGAAACTCTTTCTCACAGAAGGCGGCATAGTAGGTCTTCTCGGGGGTCTTATCGGTTCTGCAGTCGGCATACTGATAATGTGGCATGCTGCTGCCTATGGCATAGATATGTCCAGTCTGGTCGGTGATATGGATGTCGGTTATCCCATAAGCAGTGTGGTCAAGGGTTCATTCAATCTCATCATTGTATTCAGAACAGTGATATTCACTGTGCTGATGGCAGTCATTGCAACACTGTATCCTGCATACAGGGCAAACAAGGAAGAGATCAGGGAGATAATGAAATGAGATTCATACTGCTGCTTTCATTGAAGAATATTTTCAGAAACAAGAGAAGGACATTAATCACAGGACTGGGTATTGCTATTGCGGTTATTACAGTGATATTCGGCAAGGGGTTCATGGATGGTGTTTATGCTCCAATGAAAACCACTATACTGGACATGCAGACAGCACATATACGTATTGTGGATAAAGGATATATCAAGAAGGAACGGCTAATCCCTGTCAATAAGTTCATCAATTACACTGAGATTGAGAATACAGTGCAATCCGCACCGGGCATAGAGGTGCTGAGACCGAGAACAAAATTCGGCGGACTGGTGGCAAAGGAGGATAAGGAAGCAGACGGCA
>JAXHVG010000191.1:0-2357 GCA_034189245.1 Caldifarciminota bacterium | reverse complement strand
ATTGTTTGTTTTCTTAATAAAAAAGCATTGAGCAAAGCGATTGATGTATTGACGGTGAGGCTCACACATTCTCATCAGCACCGAATTATCGGTTATGCACGGGTTGGCAAAGGTGCTTTATGAGAACTGTCCTCGCCTCATGATTGTTTGTGAGGAAACATACCTCTTTCAAGTACTTTATTTTTGAGGAATAACGTATGTATTGACATTGTGTTTATTGTTTCTATTATATTGAAAAAGGAGTTAATAATGATTGAAATACTGAAACAAATTATTGATATTGACTCACCTTCCGGTTATACGGACAATATTGTTGACCATATAATCTCAATGCTGCCTGACAATATTATCAAAGAAAAAACAAATAAAGGCGCCCTCTTTGTCAGCAGTGTGAAAGAACCGGAATGTGTTATTACTGCTCATATTGACACACTGGGTGCAATGGTATCGGGCATTAATGAAGACGGGACACTGAGAGCCACGCAGATAGGCGGATGGCCTGTTAATTCATTTGAAGGTGAATACTGTACAGTTCTTACATCAGCCGGCAAGAAGCACCGCGGAACATTCCTTCTCAATAATCCTGCTGCCCATGTAAACAGAGAAGTCGGGTCCACAGCCAGAAAGATGGAAAAGATGCATATACGCATTGATCTGAAGACATTGTCTGTATCTGACACAAGGAAAGCAGGCATTGATATAGGGGATTTCATATTCTTTGACCCGCGCTTTGAATACACCCCTTCGGGTTTTATCAAATCAAGGTTCATGGATGACAAGGCAGGGGCAGCTGTAATGATTGACATTATTCTCAATCACCGTTCAGCAGTTGAAGCTAAACCCGTGGGATTCTTCTTCTCCAATTTTGAAGAAGTGGGACATGGTGCAAGAGCCGGTATTCCTCCAACAGTCAAGGAGATGATTGTTATTGACATGGGTGTTGTGGGAAACAATGTTGAAGGCAAGGAGCATTCCGTATCAATATGCGCCAAAGACAGTTCCGGACCCTATGATTACACTATCACCAATAAGCTGACAGCACTGGCAAAGGATAATAAGCTGGACTACAAAAGGGACGTTTTCCCGTATTACGGTTCGGACGGTTCTGCTGCACTGATGGCCGGATACAATCTGAGAATAGGACTGATAGGTCCGGGGGTGTCCGCTTCACACGGTGTAGAGAGAACACATATTGAGGGACTCAGGAATACCGAGAAGCTCGTCCTTTCCTATATTGACACATTGTAATTCATTCAACATCACCTGAGCGGAGGGGCTTGTATGCATTCTTCTTTCTCTTGACTCTCTTCCCGAGGAAATGCTCATATGTTGATGCTGCAAGTGAAATAGCCGGTCTCAGCAGCACAGTGTTGTCACTGGATATCCTCTCACCCTTCTCTATAGGCCCCGCTGTGTAAATGGATTTTCTTATTGTCTTGATGAGTTTTTTTTCTGATTGTGCAATGATCTTGTCGCTCTTGCCGAGCATTTTTGATGTCTCATGTATATTATCAACCATCTCCCTGAATTGTGAGGGATTAAGGGACATTCTGTGATCCGGCCCCTCTATGGAATTATCCAGTGTGAAATGCTTTTCAATAACAGATGCCCCCTTTGCAACCCCGACAGCAGGAGCCAGCAGTGACATGGAGTGATCGGAAAAACCTATGGGTATATTGTATCTCTTCTCCATCACACTGATAAAATTCAGATTGAGGTCTTCTATTGATGCGGGATATGATGATACGCAGTGCATCAGTATGAGCTTCTTATTGCGTCTCCTGATAATCTTGTATGCTTTCTCTATTTCCTTCTTGCTTGCTGTACCTGTAGAAACAATAATGGGTTTGGGATAATCAGCTGCTTTCTTGAGAAAATGGTAATTATCAATCTCACCGGAACCTATTTTCAATGCCGGCACATTGATGCTCATGAGGAATTCCAGAGATTCAATGTCATCAGGTGTGGACATGAATATGATGTTCTTCTTCACAGCATAATCCCTCAATTCCCTGAAATTCTCATAGGAGAGTTCATAGGACTGCAGTTCTTCAAAGAGCTCTTTTGTCTTCTTGTTCTTTATCAGGAGATTGGATGTCTTATATGTCTGAAATTTAATACAGTCAGCTCCCGCCTCCCCGGCACTGTCAATCAGTGCCAGGGCAGTATCCATATCCCCATTGTGATTAATGCCCGCCTCAGCAATAATAAACGGGTCTTCCTGCATAATCCTATGCCTGTGTATCTGGATTATCATCCGTAAGCCTCCTGATATGCTCCCATATCTCATCACTGTCCGACATATACATACTGTAATTGGACAGTGTTTTATCATATGTTATCTCCGGACCTGCCCA
>JAXHVG010000190.1:0-5084 GCA_034189245.1 Caldifarciminota bacterium | reverse complement strand
TGTAATTGCATAAATAACAGGGTTTAGAGTATGTTTTCGCTGTTTCCCGATATATGTTATAATTTTAAAATTTCCGGCACTTGACAGTCTTCAATTCATTTATTTTTTATCTCTATTTACCAACTCTTTTGGAGAAGAACCAAAATGCATATCTTTCCCTCTATTTACTCCACAGTATAGCCTGCCTCAGTGATTGCCTTTTCAGCCTTCTTCCTGTTGAAATCTCCCTTTATATTGACTATGCCTTTGTCCAGATCAATGACAATATCCTCAATCCCGTCTATCGCAGATAAGGCCTTCTCTATTGTCTTGACGCAATGCTGGCATGTCATATCTGATACATTTATCTTTGTATACATCTCTCCTCCTGCTGTTTTTGATTTCATTCTTCTTATTATCCTCAACAGAAATACCCTTGCAAGAAGTACAAGCAGTACTATGCCTGCAGCATTCCTCAGATAGAGAGGCAGCATATTCATTGCACCTGGTGTCAGGTCCGTATTACTGAGCACAGATGCGAAGAAGAAGTCGGTAATGAGGGCAAATATCACCGCTGTTGCCATAATTGTTGACAGATAGATAATCACTGCCTTTTTACCCAGTTTGCCTGCAATGAATGATATTGTTGCAGTATTGGTGGCAGGTCCCGCTATGAGGAATATGAGTCCTGCACCGGGTGACATACCCTTGAGAATAAGTGCTGCTGCAATGGGTATTGATCCTGTGGCGCATACATACATCGGCACAGCAAGGAGAAGCATCAGCGGATATGAAATGAATCCGTTTGAGAGATATTTCTGAGCGAATTCCACAGGCACAAAGAATGATATGAGACCTCCTGCAATAATACCTATGATAAGCCATTTGGATGTATCTTCCACCAGTTCAAAGAATCCGTATCTCAGAGCATTCTTTATTTTGCTCAGCATTGATTTTGACTGCTCTTCTACTGTAATGTCGCAGACAGGCATTATACTGTCAGTCTCTCTTTTCTCTTCGCGTATTAGCCTGTTGCTTACAAGTCCTGCAGTTATTCCTCCTGCAAATGATGCTATGGGTCTTATCAGGGCAAAGAATGGACCGAGCAGTGCATAGGTGGCAAATATGGAGTCCACACCTGATGTGGGTGTTGAAATGAGGAAGGACATGACAGAGCCCCTGGAAGCCCCCTGTTTTTCAAGATGGGCTGATACGGGTATTACTCCGCAGGAACAGAGCGGCATCGGTATGCCCAGAAGCGTTGCCTTGAGTATTGACATTATGCTTCTTCCGGAGAGATTCCTATAGACAAAATCCCTGCTTAATATGAGATTGAGAAATCCCGCTATGAAATATCCAAGCAGCAGATAGGGAGCCATTTCCCTTAGAAGCCGCCATATTTCTGTTCCTATAGAATCAAAAATATTCATCTCTTGATCCTATTGAAATAATGTTTACTGTCACCCCACCGCCCGTATCCTATGGTTTCACCAAGGCCCTCTATTCTGTGTTCAAGGCAGTCACGGCAGGCATCCGAGTCCTCATCAGTGCACGGTTTGTCATTATACAGTTTATAGTTATCCCTGTATTTCCTGTCTGTTATATTGGGCATTATCACATTGGCTCCTGCCATTATACCCTTTTCTCTGCCGAATGGGTCCAATGCCTGCAGGGCAGTTGTTGCTGCAATATTTATGTCCTGCATCACAATTCTCAAAACTGCTATCATCTTCAGAGCAAGTGTGAGTTGTTTTTCTTTGTCAATATCATAATCCTTAAGGGGCGTGTCTTCATGCGGAATGAATGGCCCCATGCCCGCCATATCAATATCAATATCCCTGAAGAATGCTATGTCGGAGGCAAGATGCTCCACTGTCTGGCCGGGCAGTCCTATCATCACACCGGTACCTGTCTGATAACCGGCTTCCTGAAGTTTGTAGAGGCACTTGACCCTTTCATCATACGAATGATCCGCGGGATGCAATTTGCCGTAGAGGTCTCTTGATGATGTCTCAATCCTCAGCAGATACCTGTGGGCACCTGCTTCAAACCACCTTCTGTATGTCTTAGAGGATTGTTCACCGAGTGAAAGTGTTATGCCCAGCTGGCTGTCTGTCTTACTCTTTATTTCAGTAATCAGACCTTCAATATATTCCGTGAATTCAGGGATCTTTATCTCACCGCTCTGCAGTACAATAGAGCCATAATCAGATCTATAGGCAAACACTGCTGCATCAATAATCTCTTCTCTTGTCATACTATACCGGTTGACATTGCTGTTGGATCTTCTTATACCGCAGTAGAGACAATCCTTTGAGCATATATTACTCATCTCAATTATGCCGCGGTAATAAACTGTTCTGCCGACACGGTCTGTCTTGACTGAGTATGCTCTTTCAAAGAGCGCCTTGATATCCTCTTCACTGTTCAATGAGAGAAGTGCTGCAATCTCCGTCTCTGAAAGATTTTCCCTTTTCAGTATATTGTTAATATCATTCATTGAACTTCACTGTAACAGAATCAATATCCCAGATTGTATCCAGTTTCTCATGAATTTCTTCTTTTAAATTGGACGCAAATTGATGGGTATCCGGTATATCCAATTCCACTGTTATTGCACCATTGTCAATCTTTATATCCTTTACGATACTGGTCTTTACAATATCCAGACCACTCATGGGATTCATCACCTTTCTGAGCCGCTTTGTCACCTCATCCATATCAGTGGGGACTTTCTCAGTAACTATGCCCTGCTTCTCTTCATAATTCTTTATAGCAGCTCTCAGCCCGTCAACAGCCAGTACAGAGCAATGTGTCTTTACTGACGGCAGTCCGCCCAGTTCATTGGTCGCCTCTTTCCATGATATTTTCTTTGCTTCTTCTATTGTCTTGCCTTTTGCCATCTCTGTTATCACACTGCCTGTGGCAATATTGGATGCGCAGCCGTAAGATTCAAACTTGATGTCTTCAATCACCTGAGTCTCTTTATTGACATTGATATACACTGCAACCATATCTCCGCATGCAGGAGAACCCTCTGTCGCTTTGCCGTCCGGGTCTTCTATCTTGCCCACATTACGCGGATTCTTGAAATGCTCCATCACCTTTTCTGAATACGGGAAACTCATATTTACTCCTTTTTTTTAAGAGGGCTGATTCTTCTGAGATTCTCAATTATATCCTTCATTGCTTCCACCACTGCATCTATTTCCTTTTTTGTATTGAATCTGGACAGTGTAAACCGCACGGAGCCGTGAGCGCGTTCATGATCTCCGCCAATACCCATTATTACATGACTCGCTTCCAGTGATTTGCTGAAGCATGCAGATCCCGTGGATACTGCAATGCCCCTCATATCCAGATGCAAAGTTATTGACTCGCCTTCCACATAGTGAAATGTGACATTGACATTATGCGGGATTCTTCTGTCAGCAGAACCATTGAGAGTAGTATCCTTTATTTCAGAGAGCAGTTTACCCCGCAGATAATCGGTCATCTCTTTTATCTTCTGATTTTCTTTTTCATCAATAAGCTCCACTGCCTTGGCAAAACCCACTGCACCGGGAATATTCTCAGGCCCCGCCCTCTTGTCAAATTCCTGATATCCCCCGTCCATTATTTTGGCGAGTTCTACACCTTTCCTCATATACAGTGCGCCTATACCCCTGGGGCCGTGTATCATCATGGAATCCATTGTCATCAGATCAATATTGAGCTCAGACACATCAATATCTATGCGTTTATATGCATGGGTTGCATCTGTATGAAAATATACATTGCTCTGACTGCATATCTCTCCTATCTTTTCAATATCCTGAAGTGTGCCTATCTCCTGATTGGCTGTCTGGACTGTCACAAGTGCTGTTTTATCATTTATAGCATCCGCGAGTTTTTCGCTGTCAACAAAACCCTCACTGTTAACAGGAATAAATGTCACATCCACATCCTCTTTCGCCAATTTCTGAAGCGTATTGCGCACTGAGAAATCCTCTATGGTTGAGCTTATTACATGATTTTTGCCCTGTTTTTTAAGTGCCTTGAGCACTCCCTTAATTGCAAGATTATTGGATTCAGTAAAGCCCGAAGTAAAGATGATCTCATTGTCTCCTGCATTGATGGAGCGTGCTATTGCACTTCTTGACTCAGCCAGTGCCTGCTTTGCATCAATGCCCATGGAATAACCGAAATCACTTGTTGCAACTGCGTATTTATCAAAAAAGTACGGTCTCATTGCTTCAAGCACCCTTTCATCCATTCTTGTTGACGCTGAATTATCCATATAAATGCTGTTTGTTATCTTATCCATATCTGCTCCTATATAAAGAGATTTATGTCAGAGTCCTTTGCCTGATTGATGTAACTGCCGACTCCTGCATAGTCATCAATCACTTCCTCATTGAGGTCTTTCTTATCAATGCCCATTACAGACATTGTCATATCACAGGCAATTATCTTACCGCCCAGTATTTTAAAGTCTTCCATCATTTTTTCAAGTGGTTCAACACCTGCACTCTTCATCTTCATTTTCATGAACATCTTACCCAGTCCCAGAAGATTCATCTTGGATAATGGACCCTTGGAAAGGCCGCCTCTCTTAAGGCGTTCAAGTCCCCAGAATGTGAAGAATAGTGTTGTATCCATTCCCATTGAAAGTGAGCCGTTTGCTATTATCATAGCAGAGTACAGTTTATCATAATCACCGCTCTGTACTACAATGGTTGTCTTCTTTATATCTTTATTTTTATTGTCCATACATCCCCCTCCTGCTCATTGCTCACGATTTCAAAACCCATTGCATTAATTGCCATGGGAATCTCCTTTCTGCTCGCTTTATGGGTCCCTTTTACAGTAATAATGTCACCCTCTTCTGCCTGCTTTATGGCTTTTCTCACCTCCACCAGAGGCACGGGGCATGTCTTCCCCTCTACATCTATGTTTATTTCACTCATGTATTTTCTCCTTTTCCATCTGTTTTGAAGCCAATTGCTTCAATGTCCGGGATTTGAGTGTCTCCTCTATGGACTCATTGAGGTCCTTCCACAATTCCATTGCAGCGCATGCATTGGACTTAAAGCAGTCACTTCTGTTCATATCACAGTCAACGG
>JAXHVG010000019.1:0-7638 GCA_034189245.1 Caldifarciminota bacterium | reverse complement strand
CTCTCCAGTCCTGTTTCTGTCACACTGCTGCCTGACAGGAGGAAACAGTATGACTGCCTGCTGCTTCTTCCGACCCTGCCTCTCAATTGATGGAGCTGTGAAAGACCGAATCTCTCTGCACTGTGAATGATCATCACAGTGGCATCCCTTATATCTATACCCACCTCTATGACTGTTGTGCCTATTATCACATCCGTTTTACCGGACTTGAGATTCTCCATTATAGAGTCCCTCTCTTCAGCTGGTATGCGTGAATGCACTATATCAATACTGTATTTGCTCAGTGGACCTGACAACAGTTCTTTATAGAGATTCTCCACTGATTTCACATCTATCTTGCTCTCCTCGTCAATTGCAGGTGATACGACAAAGCACTTCTCGCCCCTGTCAAGGAGCTTCCGGGTGAAGGAGTACATTGCATTCTGCTCACTGCCTGCCACCCATTTTGTCTTTACCGGTTTTCTATCATGAGGTTTATTCTTCAGCACTGAACTGTCCATATCCCCGTATATCATCATTGTCATTGAGCGGGGTATGGGTGTTGCTGTCATGACAAGATAGTCCGGATCATCGGCCTTTGTGCGCAGCTTATTCCTCTGTACAACACCGAATCTGTGCTGCTCGTCTATTACTATCATTTTAAGATTCTTGAACCGCACATAGTCCTCTAAAAGTGCATGCGTGCCTATAATAATATCAGTATGACCGCTCTCAATCTTCTTCACTGTATCATCCGTATTCTTCACTGAGCTTGACAGTATGTCCACTGTGATATTCATATCTGTGAGATACTGCTGTATTTTCCTGTAATGCTGATGAGCCAGTATCTCTGTAGGAGCCATGATTGCAGCCTGATAGCCATTCTCCACAGCATGAAGCATTGAGAGCAATGCAACGACTGTCTTGCCTGACCCCACATCACCTATGAGGAGACGGTTCATCGGATACCGGCTGTCCATATCCGCCTCTATCTCCTTTACTGCATTCTTCTGATCATCGGTTAATTCAAAATGGAGTATATCACTCAGTTTTTGCGTGAGTCTGCCGGCTGCAGCGTACTGATGCTCCTTGACCTTTCTGTTCCTCTGCCTTCTTACAGCAAGCACAAGACCGGCATAGAAGAGTTCCGCATACTTCATGCGCTGAATGGACTTCTCCAGCATCTCCTCTGAATCAGGGAAATGGAGATTCTCTACAGATTCATTGATCTCCGGAAAACCGTATTGCTCACGGATAATACCAGGCAGGTCATCCTCCACACTTACCGGATCCTTCTTTATCAGATTATAGACAATTTTCCTTATGTATCTCTGAGAGAGTCCTGCTGTTGTTGAATAGACAGGGACAATGCGTCCAGTGTGAATCAGTTCCCTGCTTGAACTGTCCATTACCTCATATTCGGGGTGTATGAATTCGCCTATACCGCCCCTCATATCTATCTTGCCCGAGAGTATAATGTATTCGCCTTCCTTGACATACTGCCCGACATATCTGTTATTGAACCACTTGGCGTAGAAGTATCTTTCACCTGACTTTACAACAGCATTGAATATGCGTTTCCGCCTTCTTGTGAATGTCTCGCCTGTTTCCATTACAGTGCCTGTTATTGTCGTATATTCATTATGCTTTATGTCTTCACTGTCTGATATATTCCTGTTGATATAACGCATTGGGGGGTATAGAAGGAGGTCCCTTACTGTTTCAATGCCGAGCCGTGTGAATTTTTCCATCATCTTGGGACCCACACCCTTTGCGTAGCGTATTGAATCACTGCCCTTCATTTTACTTCCAGTTTGAATTGCGGGGATTTGAATCCTGCCAGTCTGTACAGTCCGAGGAATGCGGGGATTTCCATTTCCACTGCTTCAACCGCATAATCATCCGAAAGCTTCAGAACAGATATGTCTGTTTTCCCGTTATTCCGTTCTGTCTCGGATATTACTGTGAACCGGCTGTCTGAAACCATTGTTATTATTCTTGACTTGACAGTGTAGTCCCTGCCCGGTCTTATTTCCGTGCCTTCATAGAAAACAGTATCACTGACAGGCGGGAATATGATGCGTGGGCGCCTCGGTCTGTAGCGCAGTGTGAAGCTCAATAGACCTGCTGACAGTTTCCTGTATTTGATGTACAGAGTGTCATTGACAAGGGTCAGTGCCTCTGTGTATCTCAGCATTCCGGTCTTTGCCTCAATGAGCGTATCGCTTTCACGGGCATGTATATTGACTGTAATTGTTTTATTTGAATTGGTCTCAATGAACTCCCTCTCACCGAAAAACTCATTGAGATCGGGAGCTGACAGTAATAGCAGAGCTGCAATGAGATATATCATTCTTCCTTATCCAGCTGCTTCTTCATTCTGCTCAGCATGAGCAATGCCTCAAGCGGAGTGAGATTGTCAATATCCGTCTCCCTTATATCCTGAAGAACAGGATGATTGACAGGCCCTTTTTTCTCCATACCTGAGAATAGCCGCAATTGCTCCATATCCCGTATCTTGTCCCTGATATTGTCCTCATTCTCCTTGAGGAGGGACAGTATGGTATATCCATTGTTTATAATACTGTCCGGGAATCCCGCCATCTTTGCCACTTCAATGCCATAGCTCTCATCACTCTTGCCCTGGACTATTTTCTTGAGATATACAATGGAGTGCTCAGTTTTTCTGATCTTCGTTGTATAATTCTTCATCCTCTCCAGTTTGACCTCCAGTTCAGTGAGTTCATGGTAATGTGTTGCAAAGAGTGTATTGGGCCTTCTCTCACTCTCATGAAGATACTCAACAATTGCCCAGGCAATGGACAGTCCGTCAAATGTGGATGTGCCCCTGCCTATTTCATCCAGTATAATAAAGCTCCTGTCAGTCATATTATTTATGATATTGGCACTCTCAAGCATCTCTGCCATGAATGTGGATACACCGCTTGAAATATCATCCGATGCACCTATACGGGTGAATATCCTGTCTGTTACAGGAATGCGGGCTGTATCTGCCGGGACGAACATACCGAGATGAGCCATGTATATGATAAGTGCATTCTGCCTGAGATAGGTTGATTTACCGGACATATTGGGGCCTGTGAGAAGAATGATCTGCGTCTCCTTATCCATTTTGAGATTATTGGGTATGAATTTGCCTGTCATTGCCACCTGTTCCACAACAGGATGTCGCCCATTTTCAATCCTGATATCCCTGCCTTCAGTGATCTCCGGTCTCCTGTAGTCAAATGCAAGAGCTGTATGGGCAAATGTCACAATAAGATCAATTAGAGCCGCTTTAAGACTTACGGATTTTATATCATCATAGTACCCTGCAATACTGTCCAGTACTGCCATGAACAGCTCCTTCTCCAGTTTACCGAGCCTGTCATTGGCATGGAGTATGGAATTCTCATATTCCTTGAGCTGCGGTGTGGTATATCTCTGTGAATTCTTCAGTGTCTGCTTCCACTTGTAATGAACAGGCACCTTGTCATTATTTGCCTTTGTCACCTCTATATAGTAACCTGCTATTGAATTATAGCCAATCTTCAGTGTATTGATGCCTGTCTCTTTTCTCTCCTTCTCCTCCATATCCCTTATCCGTGATGCAGTATTCACTGAAATGCCGGAGAGTTCATCATACTCATCAGAGTATCCCTCTTTTATGACCTGTTCCTTACTGCCTGAGAGTATCTTCTCCCTGTCAAGAGCAGCATCAGTCAGTTCAATCACATCACTGAGTTCTTTGAGTCCATCATGGTATTTCTCAAATCCTGCTGAAGACAGTTCCCTCTTCAGTAATGGTATGAGTTTCAGGGCATCACTGAGCATTATGACATCACGGAAACCCGCTTTCCTCGTGACAATACGCGTTGATATTCTCTCAATATCCCCCATATCCCTCAGTATGCCCATTATACTGTCAATAATGGCGGGGTTTTTGAAGAATAATTCTACATCTGAGAGGTGCCGGGCAATCTGCTCCTTCTTGAGGAATGGATGAATCATTCTCTCCCTCAGTTTTCTGCCGCCCATAGGTGTGCAGGTATGGTCAATCACAGAGAGGAATGAATTCTCGTATTCCCCTGTATTGCGCCTGAATATCTCCAGATTCCTCAATGTCTGTCTGTCTATATACATGCTGTCGCCCGTATCCTCAAATCTCAATTGCCTTATCTGTTCAATACTGTCCTTCTGATTCTCTGCAATATACTGGAGCAGTGTGCCTGCAGCCATTACGGATGCGTCCCTGTCAAAACCCAGTCCCCTCAGTGAAGTAACATTGAAATGATTCTTCAGTATTCTCTCGGACTCCCCCCTGGAGAAATAGTAATCAGGGAGATACCGTATATTACTGCCTCTTATCTTTCTGTTATTTTCACTCACGAGTATCTCGCTTATTTGAGCTTTATCCAGATAATCCATCATCTGTCCATTATCGGGAAAAAGGATTACCCTGAATTCGCCTGTGGATATGTCACTGAGAGCAGCAGCATGATCCTCATTGTCTGATGCAAAGGAGGCAATATAATTATTCTTCTTGTCTTTGAGCAGTGACTGGCGCATTACAGTGCCTGGTGTGAGCACCTCAACAACACCCCTCTTGACGAGTTTTGAACCCTTCTTGGGTTCTTCAAGCTGATCACAGACAGCCAGTTTCTTGCCTGCCTTGACGAGCTTCACTATATACATGTCAGCACTCTTGACCGGGAAGCCGGCCATGGGGATTGTTTCATCCTTGTAATTTCTTGCAGTGAGGGTTATACCGAGCACCTTGGAAACATCCTTGGCATCACTGTAGAATGTCTCATAGAAATCCCCCATTCGAAATAGCAGAATGGAGTCACGGTACTTGGATTTTATTCTGTGATACTGCTGCATCAGCGGTGTTCTGGAAGACATTAATCCACCTTCACCACCCATACACTGATTCCCTCTGCTTTCTGGAGCACTTTGGAATACCGCTCTGCTTTGGTCCTGTCATTAAACCTGCCTATCATGACCTTGTAGAGGTCCTGTATCTTGACAACAAAAGCATCGTATCCCTTTGCCCTGAACTCAGCTGCCTGCCGGGATGCATTATCCTCACTGCTGTAAGCTCCTGTCTGAATAGTGAAATAATCCTCTATATCCTTGGTGTGTGACATTCCCGTGCTCTTGAAGTACTCATTGTACGGGCTCTCCGGATACTGATCATGCAGCTGCATTATATAATCCTCTGCTTGCTTGTTGGCTCCCCTGCCTTCATAGTATCCTATGAGCATCAGCAGGGCATCATCACCAAAAGGTGACTGTGAGTATATCAGTTTCTGAATCATATCTGTCATCTCTGATGTATCGCCTATCATCTGATAGTATTTTGCCAGTCTGTAGCGCGCATTGTCATAAAAGGGCGAATCATTGTATTTATTGACAATCTGCCTGTACAGTGTCACGGATTTGGCAATATCTGTTGTCAGTTCGCTGTAATAATACAGCACTGAATCAGACGGCAGTTTATTGTCATTGACAGCACCGTAGTATAATTCGGATAATGCTTCAATATTATTATCAGTATAGAGTCCATAGATAGATGCTGAGACCATTACAGGCAATATAAGCAGAAGACAGATTATTCCTTTCATTGATTTCCCCTGAAGAGAGGCATATATTTTTCATTATGCGTAAGAAGCAGTGCCTCTCTTATTACACCTGAATGCTTCCTTACACTGTCTGCATGATGCTTCCTCAGTTCCTCAAGCAGCACCCTTACCCTCCTGTCATCCCTCTGGTCCGCAAAATCAGCAAACAGCATGAGCACATTGAGTGTGAGGCGGTTGAGATTGCCGCTTGATATTCTATTGACTGTATCCATTGGTTCATTGAGTGTCTTTATCCATTCAAAGAGCTGAATGAATATATTCTCTGAATATATTTTCTCGCCCGTATGTTTCATGAGAAGGTCCATAAGGGGCTTATAATTGCTCTTGTTCTTGTAATAGTCAATATACGGATAAACGAGGGATGAGTCATTGAAACCCTCTATGATTGCATAGTCAAGCAGTTTGATATTGTTCTGTTTCCCGTAAACATCCAGTATGAATGACTGCATCTCTTTTCTTCCCCATAATTCGCTGAGCATTGCAATATTGAAATAACTGCCTGTGAGTATTTCCAGTTTATAATGCAGTATCTTTTCCTCATTATCAGGTCTCTTGAATACACCGAACAGTGACTCCGTTATCTCCAATGCCTGGGAGTATTTGCCCATATGATAGAGATTGAGTGCTGTGAGGTATTTAATATCCTTGTTAATGCTCTTGGGCAGTGATTTATTGGCTGAGATTGTAATAAACATATTGTATGATTTATTGTACTCACCTGCATTGTAATAGGCAAATCCCTTGAGTATATAGTTGAATATATTGTTCTTTTCATAATCAATGAGTCTTTCAATGGATTTGATGTCCACATTCCTTCCCGAGAAGAGCTTTACTATGATCTCATAGTATTTATTCTCAGACACCTCTCTCCTGCGCCTTATAAGAATAATGATTATAATGAGGAGTATGACTGTAACTATTCCAAATGCTGAATAAAGAATCATATTCATTTATTGTCCTTCTCTTCTTCCCCTTCCTCTATTTCGGGTGTTTCTGCCTCCACAGACACATTCTCTGCAACAAGGTCACGCACCCTGTTGAGTTCCTCCTGGAGATTTGCTATGCGTTTCTTGAGCCGCCATATCTTGGTTCTCTGCTTTATTTCATATACAACAGCAATGAGCATAATAATTATCATTCCAAAGAGCATTGATTCCAGCATGATAAGGGACAGTGAGAGATCCTTGAAATTCCACCAGAGAATATTGACATCAACAATTGTTGAGCCGTTCTGAGTCCCTATGATAATACCCACAATAATTATAACAGCGGATATAAGAATGTTTAAAAGATACATCAGTCCTCCTTTATGCCAATAGGCGTAATACCGGATATGTCAGTTATTCTCACCCTGCAGATCTCACCGGGCATTTGCTTTCCCTTTACTACTACCATCCTCTCACCCCTGTCTCTGCCTACAAAATCATGCTCACTCTTTCTTGAGGGTCTTTCTATTAATACTTCGGCTTCCATTCCGATGAGAGACCTTGTCCTTTCCATTTTAATTGAATTTTGTAATTTAATCAAGTGTTTTAATCTCTTGAGGCGTATATCTTCAGGCGGCGCCTCCATATATGAACCGAGTGTGAATCTCCTGGATGAATATCTGTACATGAATGCATCATCAAACTGTATTGTCTCCGCCATATCCATTGTCTTCTTGTAATCATCCTCTGTCTCACCGGGGAATCCCACCATAATGTCCGTGGTTATAACAGGGTTTTCCAGTATCTCCCTGGTCATCCGTATTTTATCAAGATACCGGCCTGCAGTGTATTTCCTGTGCATCTTTTTAAGCATACTGTCTGAACCTGACTGCATGGGCAGATGGATATACTCGCATATATTCTTATGGTCTGCAATGGTCCTAACCAATTCATCATTGTAATCATACGGATGTGATGTGATGAATTTGAATCTCTTGTCAGGGAAATGAGCAGCAAGTTCTCCAAGCAGTCCGGGAAAATCAAGACCCCTGTAATGATATGAATTGACATTCTGTCCCAGAAGCACT
>JAXHVG010000189.1:0-12701 GCA_034189245.1 Caldifarciminota bacterium | reverse complement strand
CCGGAATATTGAGATATGTAAATGGCAATTGACCGGGTGAATATGCAAATACTGTGAGGCAGATGAATATTCACCCGGTCAATTGCCATTTACATATCTCAATATTCCGGTCACACCTGTCAGTACAGCTTTGTCATCTGCCGGTTCTGTTTTAAGGCAGAGCAATGCTGATATTGTTAATCCTGCTGTTTATGCAGATATTGATAAGGATCAAGTGTATTTTTCATATCTCAGTCATATTGCAGGCACACATCTGGGATTTTTATCATACAATACAAGTATGTTCAGCCTATCTGTCAAGTATTTCAATTCCGGCATAATGGAATTGCGGGATTCGTTCAATACTTATCTGGGGGATTTTTCAGATAATACCATATTTATTACAGGTGGTACAGGTATGGAGATCGTGGAGCAGCTCTATGCCGGATTCTCCATTACAGCGGGTATTGAGAAGATAACAGATTATCAGCAATACTGTGCAGGATTCTCAGGGGGCATTATTTACAGGCAATTTGATTTTATTGACCTAGGGCTGTATGTGCAGAATGCGGGCATCAGTTACAGCAGGGACACGGATATGCTGCCTGCTAGAATAATAGCCGGGGCAGGACTTAATAAGGATGATCTGCCTATCAGTGTATATATTGATGTAGGCAAGATACTGGATGATGATTATTTTTATGCAGCCGGATTTGAATTCAATCTCATTTCAAAGAAAGAGAGTACAAGCAAAGAGAGGGGAGTGAAAACAGTTCTTGATGTCCGTGCTGAGATCAATGAGAATATAGAAGCGGATTATGCTGACAGTTTGAATACACAGTATCCCGATACATTTGAAGAGAGTGTTTCTCCCGATACAGCGGGTATTAAGTCACAGCCGTACGATTCTACTGCTGAATCGGATTCATTGGACATAGAGGATAATGGTGAAGAATATATGAGTTATGCGGATTATCTTGATGAACTGGAAGAAGATACGGAAAACGGAGAGGAAGAAGCGCAAGACGAGGCTCAAGAAGCAGCAAGTGAAGATGAGACGGAAGACGAAAAACGGATAATGGACAACGAAGAAATAGAGAAACAAGAAGAAGAGGATGCAGAGAGCGCATCACGCATAACACAAAATGAAGAGGGATATGGTAAAAAGTCATTTGCTGATGACATAGAATTTGTGATAAGAGGCGGATTCTCATCAGATAGAACGGATCTCCAGTCAGGTACATCAACGGATCTCACAGCAGGTCTCACCGGAGGATTTGGAATCTCATACAGCAGTATTACTATTGATTATGCTGCTAAATTCTGGGGTGAACTCGGTATCGGACATTCAGTAGGAGTGAGGATTGAATTTTGAATAAGGAAGAACTGCTTGATATAAAGATAGACCGGTTTGAAGGCCCCCTGGATCTGCTTTTATATCTTATCAGAAAACATGAAATTGACATTTATGATATCAATATCACCAAAATAACAGAGGACTATCTTACATATATCAATGAGATGAAGAAGTTAAAGCTGGAAATAGCAGGTGAATATATTGTCATGGCTGCAACACTGATCAAGATAAAAGCAGAATTTATGCTGCCCAGGGTGAATGAAGAGGATGAGATTGAGGATCCCCGTCAGCCTCTTGTTGACAGGCTTCTTGAATATCAGAAGATAAAGAAGGCATCACTTATGTTCAGGGATATTGAGAATGAAGCAAGAAAGGTTTTCGGCAGAAATATTACACTGGAATACAGAAATATTGTTGAAGAAGAGGATTCCAGTATTGTACAGCTTATGGAGGCATTCAGCCCCATTCTCCAGAAGGGCAAGAGCCTAACCTCATACAGAATGCCTAAAGTACAGATAACAATATCCCAGAAGATCAGTGAATTGACTAATATGATTGAGAGTGCAAATGAGGTTAATCTCAGTAAATATATATACAAATTGAAAACAATGTATGAGGTGATACTATCGTTCATTGCAATACTGGAGATGAGCAACAAGAATCTCATATCAATTAGGCAGAAGGAGCAGTTCAAGGATATATGGATAAGAAAATATTGAATTACAGGGATTTCCGCCACCCGTATTTCAAAAGTGCATTAGCTAAGATAGAGAGTGCGGATAATATACTTGTCTGGGGTGACGAAGACCCGGACGGCATCACAGCTACCGCTATTATGCTGAGGTCTCTCAGAAAAACAGGCAAGAATGTGATGTACCATATACCTTCAAGAAAGAAAGAGGGTATCGGACTTAACAGGAAGAAACTGAAATACTTTATTGACAGAAGAGAATTTGACCTTCTCATTACTGTTGACTGCGGAAGTGTCAATGCAGAAGAGATACAATACCTCAATGAATGCGGGAAGGATATTATTATCACGGATCATCATATACCGTATAAGGGCAGGTTTGACGGTGTAGAGATAATCAATCCGCATATATTGAATAATGAATCATTCAATCATCTTGCAGGTGCCGGGGTTGCATTGATATTTGCAGTGTATCTTGAAAAACATATGCTTCAATTTAGACAGTACAACGATGTATTAGAAACCAATGAGCATTACCTTGCGCTTGCCTCAATAGGAACAAAGTGCGACAGGGTCAAGATAGGAGGCCTCAATCAGTATATTATTCAATATATTGATATGATCTATAAATATTTCCCTCTTCTTTCGGATATTGAGAAAGATGATATATGCGGCCTTGTCTATCAGTCAAAGACAGAGAGGAATAGAAATCCCCTTGTAGAGATATTCACAGGCCGGTATTCACAAAAAAGGTCTGAACAGATATTGAAAAAACTCATAGGGCAGAAGAAGAGGGCAGTGCGGAAGATGGAGAGATTGAAGAAACAGGCATTTGACAAAGCTGATACATCCGGCAGTGTCATAATTTATATTGACAGAAATATGGATGGGGGATTTGCCGGTCTTATTGCATCAGCATTAAAAGACAGATATAAAAAGCCATCCTGCGTCATTGCCAGAAGAAACAGTGATCTTATAGGTGAAGCAAGATCAGATGGAGATATCAACTGGGTTGACACACTGTCAGATTTCAGTGATTATTTTCAAAACTGGGGCGGCCATAAAGAAGCTGCCGGTTTTACTATAAAGGAGGAAAAATTAGATGAATTCATTGACAGTATTACTGCTGACATTGACAATCTTCAGTAGTTTTCCCGATTACACGGAGAGGCCATTTGATAAGAATGATACAATGGATGTATATTATAATGAACATTATGATAAGACCCTTGTGGAGAGCAGTCTCAATGTCATATTCCTCGGGTCAATAAGATTCTATCAGAAATTCATATCACCTGCTCAGGGTGAGGTATGTAATTTTACACCGAGCTGTTCCAATTATATGTTCAAAGCAGTACGGAAATACGGTCCTGCCGGTATAGTAATGGGTATAGACAGACTGCAGAGATGCAATTACTCTGCCCCGGGATATCTCGGACTGTATTACAAAGATGCAGTAATGACAAAAGACAGGGGCTATAAGATAATAGACAATCCCTAAAGGAGAAAGAGATGAGAAAATTACTTATACTGATACTGACATTACTGACAATCATAGCAGCAGTATATCCGGCTGCTGATAGTTTCAGTGAATTTCTCTTCAATGAAGGCGATTATTACAGATGCATAACACAATTGAAGAAGGAGTTTTACCGGAGTGACAATCCGGATACATTGCGTTTATACAATCTTATCGGAGTAAACCATTATCTGATGGGTGAGTATGACAATGCTCTGCTCTATTTCAGTAAGATAGCACCTGCCCATGAGGATGGACTGATAAATATGCTCATTACACTTTTCCGTATGAAGAGATTTGATGCAATTGATTCCATTGAGGTGAGCAATAATACAGAAGCGGGGAGAATACAGAAAATCGCCCGTCTGTTTGCAGGCAGATACAGTGAGGAATTTATTCCAGGTGACAGTGTGCTTCATGATATTTTCAGTGACTATCATGCAATACCCAAAAAGAACAGACTGACAGCAGGAATACTGTCAGCAATTATTCCTGGCCTGGGCAGGATTTACAGTGGAAGAACAGGTGACGCACTGTTTTCATTTGCAACAGTTCTTTTGCCTGCAGGAGCCGGATATTATTACTATGCAATAGATAATGATATAGGACTTTACACAGCGGCGGGATTCGCCGGATTGTTCTATATTGGTGAACTTTATGGAGCAATAAACAGTGCGGGCAGATATTACCCCGCTCACAGGGACAAATATTATGAAAAAATTACTGATAATTATTCCGGCAGTATTTTTAAGCCTCATTATAAGTTCAAGTCAGCTGCATCTGAAACTGATTGAGGAGAATGATTATTACAGGGCAGCGGGAGCTTACAAGGAGTATGCATACAATAACGGCATAGAGGATACTGCCCAATACTACCTGAATCTGACAGCAATTTATGCTCTCTCTGATTTCAGTGATATTGCCGAGGATATGTATTCAACAGCATCCTATCATATTGATGAACAGTCCGAGATTAAAACAAGTGCTCTGCTCCGTTCATATATTGTCTTTTCCAAATCGTATTTCTCTGATGCATTGTTTGAGCTGGAGTCATTCTTCCCGCAGGATGACACATTGACGGCTTCACTAAAATTCTTTGTTGATATGCTTAATAAAGAGGACAAGGTTTATCTTGTGCCCCGGTATCTGCCGGATAGTATCAAAAGGGATATTGAGGCATATATGAAAATATCACTCAAAGACCCGATGTTTGCTGTTGCAATGAGTTCCATATATCCCGGATTGGGTGAAATGTATGCAGGTGACCCTGTTGTTGCAATAAGGGATTTCACAGTATCCACTTTATTCATTGCAGCAACCGGATATGCATTTGTAAAAAACAGAAGTGCATGGCATATTGATACCCCGGAGTTATCATGGGATTATATGAAATCAAGGGACTGGGTCCTTGTCTATGCACTGTATTCATTCTTTGTCGGACGATTCAAAAATGGAGCTACTGCCAATGCCGAGGAGATTGCCTATCAATATAATGAGGATATATATAAAGAGTACCTTTCCGGTCTTCAGAGTTATATAGATAATCTTTACAGAAAGGCAATTCTTGACTATTTAAAGTAACAGTATATAATAAAAATTCATTTAAAATAGGAAGTATATGAAAGAGAAATCACTCATACTCCTATCATCATTATTTATGTTTACTGTTGTATTAAGTGCATACGGTGCAGTCTTCCTTCCGTCAGTGGATTTTGATGATGTGGATTATATAACTATTTGTGACAGTCTTAGCAGTCATTCAATAGATTACTTCGTATTCTCCGATACATTTGATACATTGAGGGGCAGATACGGCGAGAAAGTGATACCATATACTGTAATTGACTCTGTAAACACAGACAGTATTGAATTCATTATTATACCGGGGGGCACCGGCGTTTTCTATCATACAGGCAATAAAAAACTCCTTGAACTTATTGCTGAAGCTGACAACAAGGGCGTATTGCTCGGTTCCATAGATATTGCAGGCATACTGATCATTGAATCGGGTGCTGCAGAAAATGAGAAGATATCCATGAGGGTCAATGAGAGAATACTTGAAATGGCGTCTGACAATAATGTGAAGCTCACTGCTTATGATGCACTGGTGAGCAATAATATCATCTCAAGCTATATGTCCGGATACAGGGAAAAATTCATCAGAAAATTTGTGGAAGTGTATAATGAGAATAGTGGTGCAGAGAGTCATTAAAGCATCGGTCAATACGGACAGTGAATTGTATTCATCCATTGGCAGCGGTCTGCTGCTTTTGGTTTGTTTTGAAGCCGGTGACTGTGAAATGACAATCAGCAATGCTGTCCGTAAGATAAGTAATTTGAGAATATTTGAAGACAGTACAGGAAAGATGAACTTGAATATAACGGACATTAGCGGTGAGATACTTGCTGTATCACAATTTACGCTTTCTGCTGACCTCACAAAAGGCAACAGACCCTCATTTGACAGCAGTATCAGCAAGGAAGATGCAAAGGCATTGTACATTAGATTCATTGATGAAATGAATCACAATGTGCAGTGTCAGCCGGGTGTATTCGGCGAATATATGGAAGTTAATTTAATTAATGATGGTCCCGTGACCTTTTATCTGGAGTTTTAATGAGATCAATGACCGGTTTTGTCAGAGAGACATTCAATGAAGACAGTTACGGTACTGTAATGATTGAAATAAAATCACTCAATGGCAAGAATCTCAGTCCTGTCTTCCGCATACCGGAAGAGATGAATTCTCTTGAAATGAAGATGAGGAAATTACTCAGAGACCATTATGAGAGAGGCACGGTCTTTATCAGTATTAAGACAGATTATTCAGCGGGTTTCATGAAGAACCTGCTCAGTGAAAAATTGAAGAAAATTAATATTATTGCAGAGGATTTCCCGGATAACAGTTATCTGCCCCTGATCCTCCCTTCATTTATGCAGGATATGCAGAATATCAATACATTGAACAGCAGTACAGAGCAATCTATTCTGGAACATTTTAATTCTGCACTGGATAAGATTGATATAATGAGAAACAGGGAAGGTACTCTTATTGAAGATGATCTGATAAATTACTGCAGTGAGATTGAGGACATACTGGAACCTGTTGATAAGGTGAAGGATAGTATTGTTGAAGAGAAGAAGCTCAAACTCCGTGAAATGATAGAAGATAATGATCAATTGATAATGGATAATATCCTGCTCTATGCTGACAAAATTGATATATCCGAAGAGCTATCCAGATTAAGATTTCATATAGAAAAGGTGAAGAATGCATCAAGCGGTTCAACAGTATATTTTGTTCTTCAGGAAATGCACAGGGAGATAAATACAATGGGTTCCAAGTCGGACAGTATGGAGATAAAGGAAGCTGTTATTGGTGTAAAGGAGATCATTGAAAAGATGAAGGAACAGGTGATGAACATTGAGTAATAATTTCGTTATAGTCATATCTTCCCCTTCAGGCGGAGGCAAAACAACACTATGCAGGATGATACTTGATAATATGGAATGTATTGTATATTCTGTATCTGCAACAACAAGACCGAGGCGTCATAATGAGAAAGACGGGAAGAATTACGAGTTCATGGAAGAGGATGAATTCAAAAGGAATAAGGAAGAGGGTTATTTTGCTGAAACAGCCAATGTTCACGGTCATATGTACGGCACACCGAAGAAGAATATAGATAATGGCATGGAGTCCGGATGCGATGTGCTTATGGACCTTGATGTAAAGGGAGCATTAAGTATAATGGAACTGTACAGTGATGCTGTTACTGTCTTTGTCCTGCCTCCCTCACTTGAAGAACTGAAGAAGAGGCTCATAGAGAGGAATACGGATTCAATGACAGTTATTGAGAAGAGACTCAATAATGCCAAAGAAGAGATGCACCATGCGCATAAATTCAAATACAGGGTAGTCAATGATAATATTGATGATGCATACAGAAAAATAGAAGAATTGATCAATAAAGAAAGAGCAAGGAGGAACAGGTGAAATTCATATCAATAGATGATATCTATAAGAGATCAGGAAACAAGTATCTTGCATGTGTTGTTATTGCAAAACGGGCAAAGAAATACAATGCAGAGAATTATGAGTATTTCATAAAAGAGGATACAAATCCGCCCGAAGGTGTTGAGAGAACCCATGCATTGAGAAAAGCTATCTCTGATTTTACGGAAGGTGAACTTGATGAAAAGATCAAAGAATATTCATGAGAATATTCTTCTCGGTATCACAGGCAGCATAGCTGCATACAAGATACCTGAACTTATCCGCCGGCTGCAGAAAGAAGGACATAGTGTAAGGGTTATAATGACTGATAATGCCAGGCATTTTGCAGGTAAATCAGCAATAGAGACATTGACCGGGACAAATGTGTATGACACATTATGGGCTGACAGAACGGATACCG
Source organism: Caldifarciminota bacterium (assembly GCA_034189245.1). GTDB lineage: Bacteria > Hydrothermota > 32-111 > 32-111 > 32-111 > JAXHVG01. The sequence goes on along the minus strand of JAXHVG010000189.1, from coordinate 4,736 downwards.
AGCATATTAAACTGTCACAGTGGGCTGACATACTTGTAATAGCTCCGGCGACAGCCAATATGCTGGGCAAGTGTGCAAATGGCATTGCCGATGACCTGCTCTCAACAGTATTCCTCTCATTTGACGGTCCGGTGATTTTCGTGCCTGCAATGAATACAAAGATGTACAATAATGCCATTGTCAGTGCTAATATTGAAAGATTGATTCAATTCGGATATGAGATAATGGAGCCTGCATCAGGGGAGCTTGCCTGCGGCGATACAGGCAAAGGAAGAATGCCCCAACCCATGGATATTGTCTATAGAATAAAGAGGGTGCTGGGCAATAAGAAGTTCAAGGGCAAGAATATACTTGTAACAGGAGGAGCATTCTCTGTGTGGCTTGACCCCGTCAGGACAATAACCAATATGTCATCAGGGAAAACAGGGCGGGCATTTGCACTCCAGTCGTATATTGCGGGTGCTGATAATGTCACACTGATAGAGGGCAGTGCATCAGAAGAATTCCTCATATCAGAGATAGAATTGCTCAAATGCAGTTCAGCAGAGGAATTGAAAGACACATTAATCAGTATCATTGATAATTATGACATTCTCATAATGTGCGCTGCTGTTCCGGATTTCACTACTCATAAGAGCAAATCAAAGATCAAGGCGTCCGGCAGTCTTGAACTGAAGATGACAAAGGGTATTGATATACTGAAATCAATAAAGGACAAAAGCATTGTCAAAATAGGATTTGCACTTGAAACAGATAATCCAAAGGACAATGCACTGAAAAAACTTGAAGAGAAGTCACTGGATTATATTGTATTGAACAGTCCGGATAATATCGGTTCAATCAGGGGCAGTGCTACTGTACTCTCATCAAATGGAGAAGAGAGGATAATTGAAGACAAGACAAAACCTGAACTTGCGCGGGAGATCCTCAATTGGATAGAATAATAAGCTCCCTGATCAAATCCCTGGAATTTGAGAAACGCCATTACAGGTCATATATGAATATCAGCAGTGATCTGTTCTATAATACTTATGAGAATATCAGGAATAGGCTGAATGCATGCTCTGCATGCCCTCTGAGCAGTACTGTGACTAATAAGGTAATGGGTTACGGCAGTATGGATGCTGATATTATGCTTATCGGGGAGGCACCGGGAGCTACTGAAGACAAAAGCGGCAAGCCGTTTGTCGGGAGGGCAGGTGAGAAGCTCACTCAGATGCTTCAGTATATCGGTCTGGAGCGCTCTGATGTATATATAACAAACATTGTCAAATGCAGGCCCCCCGGGAACCGCGACCCCCGCAGAGAGGAGATTGAAGCATGCACAGGATTTCTGCAGATGGAGATGGAGCTTGTAAATCCCCGGTTTATCATGCCTCTGGGGAGATTCGCATCCAGGCATATTCTCGGCAGAGAGGAAAGGATGAAGGATATGAGCGGACATGTGTTTCAAGAGGACAACCGCTGGATCATTCCCACATATCACCCCTCATCACTGCTTATACAGAAGGGAGACAGATATAAGGAAACAAGGAAACGCATTGCAGATGATTTGAAGAGAATGCAGACATTGCTGGAGGAAAGTGACAATGGATAAACCGTATTCCAAAGCAGCAGAACTCGCTGTCATAGGTGCTGTCCTGATTGATGCACCGAGTGTTATATCAGAGGTTGTGACCAAGCTGACAGAGGATTATTTCTATTTCAGTCAGAATAGACTGATATTCTCTATTATTCTGGACATGTATGAGGGGAATGAGAAAATAGACCTTCTCACAGTCAAGGAGAAATTGAGAAAGAAAAAACAGATTGATGAAGCCGGAGGAGAGGATTATATCAATGATGCTACGCGGGAACTGTCTTACATAGGCAATATTGATGAATATATAAAGATTGTTGAAGACAAGTTTGTACTGAGGCATCTCATAGAGACAAGCAAGAAAATAACTGAACACTGTTACAGTGAGCTGGAGGTTGACCAGATAATTGATCTGGCAGAATCGGAGATATTCAAGGTTCAGGAGCACAGATACAAACAGGATATTGTTTCAATAGAGAGCAAGATAAGTGATGTTAAAAAGGCAATAGAAAAATCAAAGAGGGAGAAAAAGGCAATAACCGGAATACCCACGGGTTTTGCCGATCTGGACAGTTTAACAACAGGTTTCCATCCGGGTGAATTCATAGTACTGGCAGCCCGGCCCGGTGTCGGGAAAACGAGTTTTGCACTCAATATGCTGATCAATTCCTGTGTAAAGGATGAATTCTCCGGTCTGATATTCTCACTAGAAATGACATCAGATCAGCTGATTCAGAGAATGCTCTGCTCACATGCCCAGATACCCGGGCAGAAACTGAGAAAGGGTATGATCAATTCCAATGATTATCACAATATTACGGTTGCATTGAATGAATTCAGCAAATCAAGCATATACATAGATGATTCCACAGTGGGTACTCCGATTGATGTCAAGGCAAAAGCACGGAGACTTAAAAAGGACAAGAAACTTGATTTCCTTATCATTGACTATCTGCAGATGATGCGTCTGGGACGCAGGGCAGAGAATAAACAGATAGAGGTTTCAGAGATATCCCGTTCATTGAAGCTGCTTGCCAAGGAACTCAATATTCCCGTCATATCCCTTGCCCAATTATCAAGGAATCCAGAGAGAAGGGAAAACAAGAAACCGGTGCTTTCGGATATCAGGGATTCCGGCAGTATTGAACAGGATGCCGATGTGGTTATATTCATACACAGGGATTTCAAGAAAGGCAGCAATCTTGATGATGCAAGACTGATAATCGCCAAACAGAGAAACGGGCCTGTAGGTGAGATTAATGTTTACTTTGACAATGCCCTGACACAATTCAAATTAAAATCCATTGCAGGACAGAGTGAGTGATGATGGGTTATTTGAGCAGGATGTTCTATAATACGGGAGGTCTTGCAGTTTTAACTCTTCAATTATTCAAATCAGCACGTCACATAAGAAGGCATATCTCAGATATCATATATCATATATATGATATATCAGCCAATTCCATGCTTGTCATGATACTGGGGGCATTCTTTCTCGGTATGGTGGCTTCATATCAGATTGCCTATCAGATGCGAGATTACATACCAATGGTGTATCTCAGTGCATTGATGACACAATCCGTCATACTGGAATTGGGACCGCTCATGACAGGTATTGCATTTGCAGGCAGGGTTACATCATCAACTGCAGCTGAAATAACATCAATGAAGACAACGGATCAGATAGATGCAATCAGGGTAATGTCCATAGACCCGGTGGAGTATCTTGTATTGCCGAGAATCACTGCTGCTGTGCTGATAATACCATTTCTCACTGTCATTGTTGAGTTTGTCATCATACTGGGAGCATTTATAATTGCTGTTGCAGGACTTGATATACCTGCCAATGTATTCCTTGAGGGAACACGGAAGAACTTTGAGATCATCCATGTATTCGGCGGTATGCTCAAATCCGTGTTCTTCGGATTCTTTACTGTTCTTATTCCCTGCTACTTTGCTTTCAATGCAGGGCATGGGTCCAAGGCAGTGGGTGATACAACGACAAAATCCGTTATCATCAGTGTGATATGTGTTATTATTGTTGATTATATACTGACGAGGGTGATATTTGTATGGTAACAGTCAATAATCTTACCAAACATTTTGGATCAGAGGGTATAAATAATATTTCATTTGCCATTGAAAAGGGCAGTGTGCTCCTGATAATCGGCAGAAGCGGTTCAGGCAAGACATTGCTTCTCAAGATACTGCTGGGTCTTGTTGAACCTGACAGCGGGGAAGCATATATTGACAGTTTCAAGGTATCAGGCAGAACCGGGGATTATCCTCAGAGTATCCGCAGGAGTACAGGTGTTCTTTTCCAGAACAGTGCGCTTTTTGATTCAATGAATGTCAGTGAGAATCTATATGTGCCGATGCAGTATAATAATGAGATTGAACCTGGAAATTACAGGGACATATCGGAATATATGCTGAAAACCGTGAGGCTTCCCGGTATTCTTGAAAAGGACATATACGAACTGTCCGGAGGCATGAAGCGGAGGGTTGCCATAGCAAGGGCTCTTGTCAATGATCCTTCAATAATATTCTATGATGAACCGGTTACAGGCTTAGATCCCATGACAGGCAAGAATATAATTGAACTCATAAAGGAGCTCTGCCTCAAGAGGGATAATACCTCTGTTATTATAACCCATGATCTGAGAGGATTCCTTGAATTCGCAGACCATGTACTGCTCCTTGAATCCGGGGAAAGATACTTCTTCGGCAATACAGAGGAATTTATGAATAGTGAAAGAGAATTGATAGTCACATATCTTAAAACGGCGGGATATTATGAATAAAAAAACCATATACCTCGGCATTATTGTCATTACAGCATTGGCAATATTGCTGATTGTCAGTATTTATATGAATGAGATAAGATTCTCGGTAAATCAGCAGGAGGTTCTTGTGAAATTTACCAATATCAATGGCCTGAGAATTGATGATGAAGTGAGGATACGCGGTGTTAAATGCGGACAGGTAAAATCAATAGAACTGCATGATGATTTTGTGCTGGTAACACTGAATGTCAGTAAATCAACGGATATTGGAGGCAATTCAATAGCGGGCATACATGATTTTGCATTCATTGGCGGCACCAAGTACATAATGCTCTATCCGGGAAACAGTAAAGACCCCTATCAATTGCCGG
>JAXHVG010000188.1:0-7037 GCA_034189245.1 Caldifarciminota bacterium | reverse complement strand
CGCATTGATAAGCAGTGTCTTGCCTGCACCTGTCTCACCTGTTATGACATTGAACCGGGGTCCCGGTTCTATGGATAATTTGTCTATTACAGCATAATTGACAATACTGAGTTCTTTCAGCATAGACGCGGATCCCTTCCCAGAAAGAATTTCTCCCTCATCACATCTATAAATGCACTCTTGTCAAACTGTATGAGCTGCAGTTTCTTTTCATATAACTGCATCTCTATCTTCTCCCCTTTCTCCACTGATATATTGACCTGTGAATCAGCTGATATCATGCAGTCGCCATTGAGCGCCATAAATGATACCTTTCTCTGATTATTGAGGACAATGGGCCTCTGTACAAGATTGTGCGGGCATATAGGTGTTATGATAAAAGAATTTGCATCAGGGAGCATTACAGGTCCCCCTGCTGCCATTGAATAGGCAGTTGACCCGGTTGCTGTTGAGAGTATAATGCCGTCTGATGATACCTTGGACACTTCCATGCCGTCTATGAACACATTTATTTTTATCATTCTCTGGACAATTGCAGAGTAGAGTACAATTTCATTTACTGCAATGAGCTGTTTCTGCTTCACTGTTGTTGAGAGCAGGTCCCTCTCTTCAATGAAAAAATCACCCTCATAAACCTTGTTCAGTGTCTCTATCAGTTCACTGTCACGGTTCTGTGTGAGAAAACCCAGGGAACCGATATTGATACCGACTAATTTGAGTTCAAAGGGCACTATGCGTCTTGCTGTCTTGAGCATGGTCCCGTCACCGCCCAGTGAAATTACAATTGTCTCATCCTTATCCATGGCAGCGAGTTTACTGTCATCTACTGTTTTAATTTCAAGTCCGTATTCATCCCTGATCATAAAGACATCTATACTATTCTCATCTGCCCATTCAAGTATCTTTTTCACTGTTTCTTCAGCATTCTCTTTATTTGTATTGACAGACATTATAAGATTTCTCATTTTCTCCTCATCATTATGATCCTGTCCTTCCCGGCAAGGTCCTTTACAATTGAAATATCCTTGTACTTGCCCTTCTTAAGAGCATAATTCCTCACAGACCTGCATTGACCGTCCCCAAATTCCATTGCCAGCATACCGTTCTTGCGGAGATACTTATAAGCATTATCTATGAGATATTTGAGCATATTCAGCCCATCCTCACCGGAACCCAGTGCAAGATTGGGTTCATATTCACATACTTCTCTCTGGAGTTTCTTCACCTGTTTTTCCTTGATATACGGGGGATTTGACACAATACAGTGAAAATATTTCCTCTTTTTGATACCCTCAAAGCCCTTTGTATTGATAAAATTAATTGTCCCTTTTATCTCATTGAGTTGTTCATTGTCCCTGGCAACATCCAGTGCATGACGGGATATATCAGATGCATAGTATCTGCAGCCCGGTGCATATTTTGCAAGGGATACAATGATGTTGCCGGAGCCTGTACCTATATCCAGTATACGAAAATCCTTTTTCTTGTTCTCCAGTACATAATTGAGCACCTTTTCAACCAGTATCTCTGTCTCGGGTCTGGGTATCAGGACATGCCTGTTGACCTTGAATGGCAGTGACATGAATTCTGTCTCACCTACAATATACTGAACAGGCTCATTCCTCAGGCGTCTCTGCACGAGATTCCTGAAATAATTCGCCTCTATCCTTGTTAGTTTTTTCTTGTAATTGGAATAGAGCTCCAGGCGGTTCTTATTCATGCAGTGCACCATTATTAGCTCTGCATTGAGCCGGGGTTTCTGTATATCGTGGCTTTTGAAGAGGTCTATTGCCTCATTGATAAGTTCCTTACTGTCCCATTTCTTCTGCAAGTACATACTCCAGTTTCTCTTTTTTCTCTTCCTTTCTCAATTCCTCAATAATCATATCAAGACTGCCGTCCAGTATTTCATCCAATCTGTATATTGTCAGATTTATCCTGTGATCCGTCACCCTGCCTTCAGGGAAATTGTAAGTGCGTATTCTCTCAGACCTGTCGCCTGACCCCACCTGGCTCTTTCTGTTGCGTGAGATCTCCTGCTGCTGTTTCTGCATCTGCATATCATAGAGCCTGGCTTTGAGAATTCTCTTTGCCTTCTCCTTATTCTTGTGCTGACTCCTCTCATCCTGGCAGGACACAACAATATCTGACGGTTTATGGGTTATTCTCACAGCAGTAGCCACATTATTGACATTCTGGCCGCCTGCTCCTGAAGCATGGAATGTATCTATCTTCATATCATTGTCATTGAGTTCAACCTCCACATTCTCTGCTTCAGGCAGAACAGCAACCGTTACTGCGGATGTATGGATTCTTCCTCCGGATTCTGTCTCCGGCACGCGCTGCACCCTGTGTGCACCGCTTTCAAATTTAAAATATCTGTAGGAATTCTTGCCTTTGACAGAGAATGTGATATCCCTGAATCCGCCCAGTCCTGTTGAGTGTGAATCCATGAGCTCTACTGACAGATTCTTGGATTCAGCGTATCTCTTGTACATCCTGAAGAGGTCAGAAGCAAAGAGTGCTGCCTCATCACCGCCTGTGCCTGCTCTTATCTCAAAAATAATATCCCGCCGGTCATTGGGGTCAGATGGTATGAGGAGTATCTTGATCTTCTCTTCCAGTTCATGTGCCTCTTTCTTCAGCTGCCTGATATCCTCTTTTGCCATTTCCTTCAGTTCACTGTCATCCGTTGACTCAACAATACCTTTATTCTCTTCCAATTGCCTGTCAATATCCAGCAATTTCTCTATGAGCACTACCGTATCCTTGAGCTCAGCATACTCCATTGAAAGATTCCTGTAGAGTTCATTATTATTTATCACTTCCGGATCAGTGAGTTGTTTCTCAATCTCCCTGAACCGTTCAATCTTCTCTTTCAGTTTCTCTATCCTCACTGAGTTCCTCCAGACCTGCTGCCTTAAGGGCTGCCTTGAGTGATGCAATGCTCACCTCAAGCATCTCATTGGTCGGCTCTTTTGTTGTAATAAATTGAAAAAGTAAGCCGGGCAGAAGCAGTATCTTTACTATTTTGTTTTTGAAGTATTTGCCTGCCAATGTCAGTATTTCAAATGCAATTGCTGCAATTACAGGCAGGAATATCAGATGATTTATAAGGCGGTTGAGTGCATTATTGGTTATATTTAGCTGATTGAATACAATAGTGTCAATAACAGAATAGAATATTATAGCAATGATAAGCACAATAAAGATAAAACTCGTCCCGCATCTGGGATGCTTTGTTGAATATTTTCTTACATTCTCAATATTGAGGTCCACGCCATTTTCAAATGCATACACTGCTTTATGCTCTGCACCGTGATACATGAATATCCTTTTGATATCCTTCCAGAGACTTATGACCAGAATGTAGAGAATGAAAAAGACCATCCTGAGAACACCGAGGAACAGATTGAAATAGATCTGATTGGACTGCAGATTGAGCCAATTGCCCAGCTTAATGGGAATAAAGAGGAATAATCCTACTGCTATACCGATTGCTGCAATAAAACTGACTATTGTCATCAGTAAATCCTTGAATCCCTTTTTTTTGTTTTCTTCATCATAATAGATATCAGCAGATAGATTCAGTGAATCCATGCCGAGGTTGAGCATCTCCAGAAATGATACAATTCCCCTTATAAAGGGCAGTGATATGATCTTATTTCTCTGTGCCCAGCGTGTATAGGGTTTGGACCTTACTTCAATATCCCCGCTCTCCTTTCTTACTGCAATAGCCCATCCGCCGTTTACTAGCATCATTACACCTTCAATTATCGCCTGTCCTCCTGCACGTATATTTTTATTCACCGAATTTCTCCTTTAGTGAGACATATCTGAGATAATCCTCCATACTCTCCACTCCGCGCACAAACATATTTTGATTCCGTATCTCTATGAGATTGGAACTCTTCAGCTGGTCAATCATACCCTCAAGCTTATCCTCTTTTATTCCCAGTATGGATGACAATTCCTCCAGGGAGTAATTGAAATTGAGCAGAATAGAGCCGTCATCCTGTTTGATGCCGTCCTCTTCAGCCTTTGTTATGAGAAATGCAATGAGCCGTTTCTCCAGTGATTTTATCATGAGGAATTTGATCTGTTCATCTGCCTTGCGGAGCCGTGTTGTGAGCTCTGTTACAATATATTCAATGAGGGGTTCCTCACCCATCTTCTTCTTCAGCGCACTCTTGTCAAATGTGATAAGATGCGTCTCGCCGTCTGATAGTGCTGTAGCTGATCTGGGACTGCAGTCAATAATAGACATTTCCCCGAAAAAATCACCCTCGCGGAGAACAGCCAGGACCTTGACATCATCACCGACCTTTTTGATGATCTTCACTTTGCCTGATTTGATGAGATACATCTCATCTCCGGCATCCCCTTCCCTGAAGAGGACCTCATTGTCCTGTAACACCTTTTCTACACCCATGTCAGTCATAATTTCCTCCTAAATATTTAAAGGAATTATATAAGGCATCTCACCCTTGAAACTGTTCTTTCTGTATGCCTTGATAATTTTTTTAATTTTCTCTTCTTCTATCCCTGTCTCAGCTATCTCCTCCACTGACATCTCCCTGTCAAAATAGAGATATGAGAATCTGTCTATTGTCCTGTAGGAAACCCCCATCTCACCTTCATCTGTCTGTCCTTCCCAGAGATCCGCAGTAGGCACTTTGCTCACTATTTTCTCGGGAAGGTCCATAGAATCAGCCAGTTTGCGCACCTGTGATTTAAAGAGATTCCCCAGAGGATTGATAGCACATGCAAGATCCCCGAACAATGTTCCGTATCCCATTATTATCTCCGACCTGTTTGATGTGCCGATGACAAGTGCATTGTATTTAGAAGCCATGTCATAGAGCACAGCCATTCTTTCTCTGGCACATTTATTACCTATGCGCAGTTTTGAAGGACTGTCTTCATCAGCAAAATAGATATCTATCTGCTCTGTAATATCCTTGTTCATAAGTTCAATATCAAGAGCATCACATATCAGCTGAGCATCACTGCGGCTTTCGGGATTACCGGACCTATACGGGAGAAAATATGCATAAATATTCTCTTTATCAATGGCATTGGCAAGCAGAGCCAGTGTAACTGAGGAATCCAGGCCGCCCGAGATACCGATCACTGCTTTGCTGAATCTCTTCTTTTTTATTGCAACACTTAATTCATCTGAAAGATAGCCGGCAATACTCTTGTAGTCAATATTGAGATATTCATCAATATCCATAATTCTCCTTTTTACGAAACATTATTTTATCACAAGTAAATAAACAGTCAAGGTTAATACGCATAATCCAAATATCGGCCAGGCAGTAATTTTCGCTGGAGTATTTTTCTGCTGAGGATCAAAGCTCTAACTCACTGAACAGGATATAAGGCCATGTATCTCTATTCTATATACTGTCTGGTCCCTGCCTCTTCTGCAGGAAAGTGTCTTCAATACTTGTCATAATATCCCTCATCTTTGCACGCGGTATCTGGGAATATGAATTCCCTGCACCTGTAAATGTATGAACAGGATTGAGTTTCATCATCCTGCCGCCGCTTCTTCTGACAATTTCCTCAGCCAGACGGATACCGGGCATATTGTTCTCCTCTTCCTTGTAATGCATTGGTTTTATAAGCAGGAATTTCACATCTGTCTTCTTGATGTGCTCTGATTTGTTCATTGCATCCCGGTATATCGGTTCATCCAGCATATCATCGTATTGATTTGTCACCGGCTCGGGATAACAGTCACTGAGCATCACTATCATGGGATTGGCATCGGGATTTTTATACTTCTCTGTTTTGGCCATTGTAATTGCTTTCCCCAGACCGTCTCCCAGTGGTGTTTCACCATGAACAGTAAGATTCTTCAGTCCCTTGATAATTATCCTGTAATTGTGTGTAGGATAATTTATGATTCTTGCCTGAGCACCCTGAAGTGATATGAGACCGATTCTGTCCCTGTTTTTTGTAAAATGCTTTACTGATGTCTTAAGCACATCCGTGAATATTGATATATACGGATATGTTGAATTGCTCACATCTATAAGGAAAATCAGTGTCATGGACTCCTTTTCCATCCTCTCCCATCCCAGTATATTCGCCTTTTCAATGCCTTCACTGATTGAACCCTGTTTCATCATTGCATTCCTGATTGTCTGGTAAAGGGCAATGGGGGTTACACCCTTTTCATAATCTGTACTGCGGAAATTCCTTCCCACCCGTTTTGAGCGTATATTCCTTCTTCTTCCACTTGACTGTGAGGCGGGCTTTTGTCTTCTCATGCCTGTCAGTATATTGCCGAAACGCTCCCTGCCCTGACGCACAATATCTTTTATGGAGCTGAAAAGGGGTATACTGCTTCTGTTCAATGAAGAATTACTCTTTCTACTCTCACTTCTGCGGGACTGATGCTGTGAAAGACTGCGTCTTCCCCTGTATTTGACATGATAATCATCCCTCTTCTCTACTCGGCTTTTTTTTTACTGTCCCTCTTCTCAAAGTCCATTTCAAATATGAAGGGCTGCTTATCCAGCTCATCTTCATCTTCCTCAGGCAGATGCTTGCTTAAAACCTGCAGTATCTCTTCTTCTTCAGGAGGCCCAAGGAGACCCCCGTCCCTTGTCCTGTGTATGAGTGCCAGTGTTGAGGCCTCTTCAATATCAGCATTTGTAACATAATTGCTGTCTCTCAGTGCAGCCAGTGTGCGGGCTGTTTTGATTATTACAATATCAGGCCTCTGGCCGTCAACCTTCAGTTCTCCGCATGCTGAGGATACAGAAAGTATCTGTTCATCTGTCACAGTAACATCCCCGAGTTTCTTCCTTGCCTGGGGTATTGAATTCCTAACCTTTTCCTGCTGATCGGAGAATTCTGACAGATACGCTTTATAATCATCCTCAAAGAGGAGATTGCGCTTGACAATTTCAGCCCTCTTGGCAGGATCTGTAATTGTCTCAACCTTGACTGCAAGGGGGAATCTGTCAAGTATCTGGGCCTCAGTTCACCCTCTTCAGGATTCATTGAGCCTATCAGTACGA
>JAXHVG010000187.1:0-2232 GCA_034189245.1 Caldifarciminota bacterium | reverse complement strand
GCAGATTTGCACTTGAGACATTGAAGAATATCAGTAATGATATTGAAGCAATACATATTAATCATTTCTCTTCCTGGTATGATTATAATGAACCCCGGTTCAGCAGTAATACTGTAATAGGCATATTCGGATATATTTCAGGTGAAAGGCATCTCAACACAATTATTGAGGGATTCAATCAATTTACAAGTGACAATGATCTGGATTACAAATTGCTCATTGTGGGTTCTGACACTGACAATACACTTGATACAATCACGGAGAGTGATAATATAAATATAATAAAAGATGCTGATGATGAGGAGTTTTTGAAGTATATGAGATCAGTTGATGCAGGCATACATCTGAGATATCCGGGATGCGGGGAAATGTCAGGCAATCTTATAAAACTGATGGGATACGGCAAACCGGTGCTTGTAAACAGGGAGAAAGCATTTGCTGAAATAGATCCCGATGCTGTCTTCTTCACAGAGAGTTCTGATATGGCTTCAGGAATTATGCGTTTTCTCGGTGCAATACATCAAAACCCCTGCTGTCTCAGAAAGATGGGGCTCAATGCCTATAATCTGATAAGGCGGGAGTACAGTATTGAAAGCATTGCACCCATCATTGATTCATGGATTGACAGGCAGAAGGCACATAGAGTAAGCTGCTCCATTGAGAAACACTCAATAGGAGAGATGCTCGGTATAATCGGCATAAAGGGACTGTATAATTTAATGTCGCGGGGGCTTGTATGAATATTCTTATTTTTGGAGGAAAGGGTTTGCTCGGTTCATATTTGAGAAGGGTGCTGGGTGAACAGCATACAGTGTCAGCACCATCAAAAGAGGATTTGAATTTATCCGATACCGGAGCAATAGAGGAATACCTCAATATCCATTCCATAGATTATGTAGTCAATGCTGCAGGAATGACCAATGTGTACATGTGTGAGAAGAAGAGGGAGATGGCAATGGAGATCAATGCACATGCACCGGGCAGAATAGCGTCATTATGCAGCAGAACCAACAGGGGAATGATATATTTCTCCACCAATTTCGTATTTGACGGTGAGAAGAATGACCCGTATATTGAAAAAGACACTCCCAATCCGCTCAATGTTTATGCAGAGAGCAAATTCGCAGGTGAAAATGCAGTATCAGAGGCATACAGTAATGCACTGATAATAAGAAGCGCCGAGATATTCGGAGTTGGCAATTCCTCGCCCGGGCACAATATCCCCTATTATATTGTACGCCGTGTAATGAACAGGAGGAAAATTCATCTCTATGATATCAAGACATCCCCTACCTATGCTCTTGATATTGCAAGGAGGATAGGTCCTCTGATGGAGAATGATATTTCAGGCATACTGCATCTTGTCAATGAGGGGGAGTGTACATATTTTGAGATAGCTGATATGATATTTGACTTAATGAACCGCAAGTCAGGTATTTCGCCCAAGAAGAGTGTCTTTGATTTTGATGCACCCACCAGTATTGTGATGAATAGCAGCCGAATAGGAGAAATACCTGTTGAGGAAATGCCCCCTCTGGAGCATGCACTTGAGGAATTCATACAAGAGGTCTTATGAACAGGCCCCTTGTTCTGATTCAGATAGTCAATTACAATGGATTGAATCTCACAGGGGATATGTTTCACAGATGCCTTGATTCAGTAAAAAAGCAGACATATAAAGACATACTTGTCCATATTATTGATAATAATTCTGATGACGGGAGTATTGAATTTATAGAGCAGAATTATCCGCAATTCCTTATTACCCGTTTCAGCAGAAATGCCGGTTATATAGCCAATAATGCAGGACTGCCTATTATTGAGAAGCATTCTGCACAATATATACTGCTTATTAATAATGACATTATTCTTGACAGTAATTTCACTGAAAAGATGGTTGAATATATGGACAAAAACCCGGAAGCAGGCGTGAGTTCAGGTATTCTGTTCTTTGAGGATAAACCCGATTATTTCAATTCAACAGGCATAATGATGAATAAAACGGGATTTACAGGAAACAGAAATTTCAATACACCGGTTGTCTCTGGCATTTCCGGTGAGAATATTGTCTCTGTATCAGGCGGATGCATGTTCATAAGGCGGGAAGTAATAGAGAGTATCGGTCTGTTTGACAGTATGTTCGGTTCATATTATGAGGATACTGATTTTTCATTGAGAATGCTCACCGAGACAGATTTCACATTATCCGTTTGTCCAGCTGCTTCAGGTTTC
>JAXHVG010000186.1:0-2791 GCA_034189245.1 Caldifarciminota bacterium | reverse complement strand
TTGGCGAGTAGTACGAGCATAGCGAGTGTTGCATTGCCCGATTTCGGGCTCACCAGGGAATGCATCTGCCTATTCCCCCATTGATCTCATCCGTAGGCTTCACTCCCGTCAATACGAATCATTATGAGTATTGGCGAGAAGGGTTCTTGCATTGCAGGATTTCGGGCTCACCAGGAAATGCATTCAGCCTATTCCCCCATTGATCTCATCCGTAGGCTTCACTCCCGTCAATACGAATCATTATGAGTATTGGCGAGTAGTACGAGCATAGCGAGTGTTGCATTGCCCGATTTAGGGCTATTCAGGAAATGCATTCAGCCTATTCCCCCATTGATTTCATCCGTAGGCTTCACTCCCGCCAATGCGAATCATTATGAGTATTGGCGAGTAGTACGAGCATAGCGAGTGAACCCGCAGAGGGTTCTTGCATTGCACGATTTAGGGCTATTCAGGAAATGCATTCAGCCTATTCCCCCATTGATTTCATCCGTAGGCTTCACTCCCGCCTGGACAAAAATATCAGGTACGGTTGTTGAAAATGATGAATCCTATTAATCCCCTTTATAATGGTCTTTTCCATGCGATTTGCAGTATTAGTTTACCAATATAGGCCCATACTTTCATCATTTTCAACAACCGTACCCGGGATTTGGATAATTTTTATACTGGCGGTTATAACTTGACAAAATGACTTATGGGAATTATTATATAAGTAGAGGCGAAGGTTGACTCCTGAACTTTAACAGGAGGTTATTATGAAACGCAAATTCCCTTCCTACAAAATAGCTATACTGCTGTCACTGATTATTTTCATTGGTGTTTTTGCAGGTCTCCCGGCATTCAAGACCAGTATGCCTGAAATTGCCCGGAGTAACAGAACTGTAACAGAGTTCCGTCAATTGCCCCCTTTGGAGAGGATTGACAGACCCGAGACAGTACAGTCCTCATTACCCAAGAAAATCACTGAAAGCAATGACGGGGATGAAACGGACATCAGTGATATGACAACGGATTTCAATAATAATGATCTGCTTGATAATACAACAGACAGGACAATATACCGCACCTATGAGAAATCCCCTTCACTACTCACAGATCTGAATCCTGTCTATCCTGAGACAGCCAAACAGCTGGGTATTGAAGGGACTGTGATTATTCAGCTCCTTGTTGAAAAAGACGGTTCAGTATCATCAGTTGAGGTATTGAGAAGCATTCACCCGCTGCTGGATAATGCAGCAAAAGCAGCTGCTCTCAATCTGAGATTTTCCCCTGCAATGACCAGAGATATCCCCATCAGGTGCTATATCTCAATACCAATTACATTTTCTCTGGAATAGAACCGGGGAGCTGCAATGAAATCTGCAAGACCGCCATATACCAGATTATCCATCCTCATATCAATGATACTCATTATCTGTCTTTTTATACTTAAACCACCCGCTATACCTGCTGCAATAAACAGCTTGACAATGAGTCCCATGAATCTCCGGCTTCCCCGAAAAGCCATAATACCGGAGAAATTCAGAGTATATGAAAGTTCACCTGAAATCATTGAAGATGTGCATCCGCTTTCGGATACTGCTGCTGTCCATTCTGTTTACAGCATGAAATTCAGGGCTGCTGAGATGCAGGGCAAACCTGTTAAGAGTTATATACAGTATCCTGTTACATTTCTACCGGAATGATAAATTGGAGTCATTGAAGAGTGAAATTGATTGTTTCAACATCCGGATTATGATTTTACTTCTTTACACATCACCGGCTGCCCTGTCTGTGTGTGATGACAGCTGATGATTCATCTCCATATTAGCACTGGACTTGACCACTGAATTAAGTGAACTCAGGACATTGGCTGAAAATGCAATCATCACAGTGATTATTGTGGCTATCTGAATAGTCCTTATTGCAATTTGTTTAACATCTACTGAGAGTCCCCCCACAAGAGACTCCCGCTTTTTCTCATGTCATTGATTTCATCTTTTGTGAACTCCTCTGTCATTTCCATTGTTGTATTGATATTATTGTCGGTTATGAATAATGAGTTCAGAGATCCTCCTTTTATTTTTCCGGATGTTGAGAACAATCACTATTATATAAAGCAACCTCTGTGCCAGATATTAAGCTCTAATATTGCTCAATTTTTAATCTTGATTGAATGGATTTATACTGCTGAAAGTGTACATCCGGGCAATAATTGACAATAATTTACATCAGAGTATTCAGACAATCCCTTTCTTCCATGAGCCGCGCCTGAACCATATGAATGCGATTATTGTAATCACTATATTGGATAGAAACATTGCCCAGAATATACCATTGGGACCCCACTGCCAGTGTTTTGCAAAGAGATATGCAAAGGGTATTCTAATGCCCCATAACCGGAATATCTGCATGATAAGAACAGGTAATGTGTGTCCCGAACCCTTGAATGCACCTGTAAATACCATCATAACCGAGAAGAACAGAACAGAGTATGATGTTATCCTGAACATATCACCGCCGATTGCAATAACCTCGGGGTCATTGATAAAGAACTGTACCACATATTCACCAAAGAAGAACAGGAGTGTTGTGAATATAAATACAACAGATGCATTGATGCCTGCTGCTGTCCATACTGATTTCTCAGCTCTCTTGACCTGCCGGGCTCCCATATTCTGGGCTACAAATGTTGCAGAGCCCTGTGAAAGGCCTATTGCAGGCATAACGAGCATGGAGATTATCCTGTGTGCTACTCCGAATGCCCCGACAACAGCAGTACCGAATGTATTGACGAGACCCATCATAAGTG
>JAXHVG010000185.1:0-3678 GCA_034189245.1 Caldifarciminota bacterium | reverse complement strand
TGCTTCACTTTGTTCGCAATGACATTTGTCAATAGATAATTCCTTTTCCCTTTAATCTTTTTTTTTCATTCTTGAATCACACGAAACACACGAGTCACACGTATCACACGGTTCTTGGCAGGCTATTCATATTGACTATTGCTATCCACTATCGACCTATCTCACTATTATTGACTTGCCAAGAACACTATTATTGTTATCTAATATAAAGTAGATACCGGATTTGTCCGGTGTATATCTGGTTATCCCTTTCTTTGCTTCAATGTTTTTAATAATTCTGCCTGTTATATCTGTTATCTGATAGGTGTGAGTATTATCTGTATTGTTTTCTATCTGTATGGAATTGAAAGTCAGGTCAATAGTGAATGGTTGATGGTCAATGGTCGGATAACTGTTTATACCCGTTGGGCCGAAGGAGCCTGTGATTATTGTGTTTTCGATTAGGTAGGAGTAATTGCGTTTGTCCTGTAAACTTATTGAATCGGGCTTGATTGTGTCTCCAACCTGCAGTGTGGGTATTGATGTGTCTGTGCTGAACCATATTGCCATTACTCTGTTGTCTTCAAGATAGTTTATCTGTTTGATGCTCCCTGTTCCATCATACCATGTATGATTATTGGATAATGGCAGTATGCTGTCCAGATTGACTGTTGATGTATCAGGCGGGTCTATGGGGTAATTGAAGTACAGTTTTATGCAGTCATCATAGTCAATGCCTGACTCTTCGTTTCTATTGTCATAGGCAACTGCACTGTCAAGCACTATCTGAGCGCCTACTCCTGAATATATCTCTATTGTATCAATATTTCCATACCAATCATTACTATACACTATCAGTGTGTCTGTTATGAATACACTGGTATCTGAGTATATATCAAATGTAATGGGCAGTGAATCATAGGAAGGTACTGAGCAGGGGTAAGATGGTTCATTTAATGTATTGTTCCTCTGTTTGAGGAGTTTCAGTGAATCAATAACTACAGGTAGTTCATCTATGGCTCTTAGGGATAATGAATCTGTTACATTAGTGCCTATAGGTTTATCACCCAAATCATAGGGATTATTGTAGTCCAGTTTGGGAAGTGGTCTGCATTCAATAATATATGTTCTGCCTGTGTATTCTCCGCCTCCGCCTGTAAATATGATCTCCGGTATTCCATTGAGATTATAGTCATAACATTTAACAGTGCTTCGCAAGAGATTCATTCTCGGGTCTGTGAATGAATACTCCAGTTCAAATGAATCGGGACCCACGCATCCCCATACCTGCATCAGGCGGCCGCCTGAATATACGGCTTCAACTTTGCCGTCATTATTAACATCACCGTAATCTGCTCCTGAACCTGTTAAAAACACATTATCTGTCTCCACAATGTTCTTTACATTCAGTATATCCACCAGTTCTCCGCTTCCGGATGTGTCCTCTGCTATACAGAAATAATACTCCGGATTGGGATTGATTGTTCCCTGTTTCGTGAATCCTATCTCTTTTTCACCATCCCCGTCAATGTCAGGCAATACACATATCTTGGTGGGAGATGGCGATCTGTCCACTATGGGATATGCCTTATACGGCACAAATGAATCATTGGATGATGAAAGTGCTTCCTCTATTATCATTGCACTGTCTGTAGTTGTTGTATTGATCTTCATCAATATATCAAGGAGTGTATCATTATCAAAATCAACAAAATCCAGAAAGAACACCTCTGTATTCATCCGTGCTGAATCAGCCAATTCATAATTATTATTACCTGATGATTCATAATATCCCCAACCCTGATCCCAGCCAAATCCATCATCATATATCCCCTCTCTCACTATTCTGTCTATTGAATCAGGCTTTAATTTGGCTGTTGAGAATATATACCCACCAGCATCCGGATATTCCTGCCAGTTCAATGTATCGGGGAAATTTGCGCTGTCTCTCTGTTCCATTGTGAAATTAAACTGACTATCAGGAGCTGCTCCCACTATCTCATACATACCATCATTATCATAATCACCCCAGCCGCCTGCCCATATAAAATAGCCCGGGTTGATTGAGTGAATAAGCTCCATACTGTCATTCCTGTATTCATAAAATTGTATACTGAATTCTCCTGAACGCACTGTATTGAGAAGCATCTCCTCTATCCCATTCCTGTTGAAATCTGTTGTGTGGGGGCCTACTTCCCATGACGAGCTCCCTGTACCATACTCTATTGTCTGCAATAGCACATATTCAGCAGCGTGTATTGATATGAATAGTACAATGATAATGATAGCATATAATAATTTCTTCACTGTAATATCACCATCTTGGATTTAGCTGTCTGATTATTAACTGAAACATGCACAAAATATACCCCCGAATGCAGTTTGTCCTGTAATTTCAGGATATGTTTGCCCTTTTCAATAAATGACTTGCTGCTGTAGATGCTTCTTCCGGTTATATCATATATGTCTATTGCACAATTGCCTGTTTGGTGGATTGTATAATTGAGATAAGGGTTACTGTTTCTGTATTCATAATCAGCAGTAAGATAAACAGGATCAGGTTCATTAAGTACAAGTTTCCTTTGAGAAGCAATATCAAGACCGTCAGTGAGATTCATCTCATACAGTAAAACCTCTGATTTTCTGTTGGGATTACCCTTTACCCTGTCCAGTGCAATATCAATTCTTCTGTCTTCCAGCATCTCTTGGGGAATCCACACTTCTGTGGTGTCAATTGAACCTGCCTGACCATATATCATATTCATTGTTTCTCCGTCAATACTTATCATCTGAGGATGTTTCGGATTATATGCACTTGTAATTAATTTTACCATATAATCCAGAGCCGGGTCAAGACCTGTATAAGACATTGTTACACTTTCTATTGGAGGATTACCCGGTATAAGATTCCTTAGGATACTGCTGTCAGTATCATTAAAATCAGATAGGGTTTTTAAAGCAATGGGTAAAATATCTGCTTCTTTATACTCAACTTGTTTTGTGTTCAATATTTTCATTGAATCATTTCCTTCAACCCAGGCAAAACATCCGTAATATTTCTCTGATGTAGCCCCTGATTGTTTTATGATACAAAAATCCAATGAATGGATATTGCGTTTTGACGAATAGATTAATTCACTTTTGCGGCCTATATCATAATACGCAGGATTGGTCTTAATAACATTATTTAATGTATAGGCGAAGAATGAATCCTCTTTCATCTTCATATTGCTTATTGTTTCCGGTTTAGTAATTACTTCATTACATTCTGCACTCAATATGCCATTTTCCATTTTTCTTGTCAATAATTTGCTATTATCACCTTCCCATTCAGACCAAACAAAATAGGTGCGTTCTAATTTTTCATTCACAGTAGGATAATACACTTTGTTACCGGATAGATTTATTGGTTCATATATTCTTGACCAATGTAAATTTTCTGCATCCCACATAAAACCCGTATAATTACTGTCTGTATCAATAAAAGCAAGGAATGGATAATAATTAACATAATCAGTATTATAATAATGAGTCATCACCGGTGTGTTTAAGGGTATTTTACCATCTCTACCCGTATCCGGGACACTAACATCAAGTTCAAAATCATTTACCAGTGTATCTGTCCAATTGACATAGACAAAATTACCCGTTTTTTGCTGTATATACATGTATTTGATAAATCCGCCGTAAATATCATCA
>JAXHVG010000184.1:0-4759 GCA_034189245.1 Caldifarciminota bacterium | reverse complement strand
TCACACTTATATTTAATTATTCCTGAACTTACAATTGTGTATTTTCTAAGTTTAATTATTTCAATATTTATATTTTTATTATTTTGTAAAACGTAAAGAATGTAAAGGACCGTCCCCGGGATTTGGACATAAGTCATGTAATTGCATAAATAACAGGGGTTAGAGTATGTTTTCGCTGTTTCCCGATCTATGTTATAATTTAAAAATTTCCGCAACTTGGCAGTCTTCAATTCATTTATTTTGTTTCTCTATTTCCCAACTCTTTTGGAGAAGAACCAAAATCATAACAAGTATAAGGAGTAGATATACACGGCCTGTGATTTCCCTTGCCCCGGCAATTACAAAGGATGCAACAAGTACAAATGCGGGTCTTGAAGTCCGGCTTTCTCTTTTCATACTGCCTCCTCATTGATTTTTTCTATTATAATCCCTGACATAACAACACGGTCTTTATGATAGACAACAGCGATCTGTCCGGGTGATACAAATGCTGCAGGTTCATCAAAAAGCATCCTGCACTGTCCGGCAATGCACTGGATATGCTTTACTCCCGTGCCTCTATGTCTGTATCTGATCTTTACTGTAAGATTTTCATACTCTTTATCATCAAATTCTTCAATAATACTCATCTCCAGACCTGCAAAGAGCATCTGATCTCTCGGTGCTAGCATGATGCGGTTATTTGCTGCATCAATGTCCTTGACATACATTCTCCTGTTGAAACTTCTTTTTAGTCCCTTGCGCTGCCCGACTGTAAAATGAAAATAACCATTGTGCGAGCCAATGATATTATTGGATGTATCAACAAAAGCACCTTTTTTATTACTGAAATCATAATGTTTCTTGAGAAAATCCGTATAGTCATCCTTTATAAAGCAAATCTCCTGGGATTCGTCACTGTAATCCATTACTATTTCCCTTTCCTTCAAAAATTCAATATTATCCCTCTTTGATACCTTTGCATTGCGCGTATTGACAAATCCTATCAGATCCGACTTTTGTACTGTTGAAAGGAAATATGACTGGTCTTTATTTCTGTCAGCTGCCTTATATATGTGCCTGTCCCTTATCTGGACATAGTGCCCTGTTGTGAATCTGCCTCCAGCATTTTCAAGGGCAAATTGCCTCAGCAGTGGGAATTTTATCAGACGATTACACATTGCACAGGGATTGGGTGTCATGCCCTCAGCATATGCCCGGGCAAAATAATCCATGATACGCTTCTTGAATAATTCCCTTCTGTCAATCAACACAGGTTCCAATCCGAGACGGTCCGCACCATTTAATGCCTTCCTTTTTACGGTTCCGCCCTCAGTGAGTATCAGTGTAACGGGAATAACATCATATCCCTGCTCCATCAGATCCACTGCAACTGCCGTGGAATCAATACCGCCCGAATATCCGACAATCACCCTGTTAGACATAGATGCATTATAACAGGGATTTCATTCAATTCAACAGTATATTCCCTGAAATCATTGAGCAGGAGCACAGCAATAATCTACATTTTCTCAATTAGCCGATTACAAGCAGGATATGCGTGATATACAGGAAAATATATTTTTATATTGAAGATATTGTAATGAGAATATAACTCAGAGTTTGGCCTGAATTATTGAGTGGTGTCATTGTGATATTACAGGGTAAACCGTCAATTGTGCATTGCCCGCTCATTATTTTCTTATTCTCTATTAATTGCATTACAGAGTACGAGAAACTGCCTGAAGAGAAATCAATGCCCGACATGTCATGAATAGCACTGAACCGTTTTTCAAAGAGCAGATTTTTCATCAGAATATTGCCTCTCGTATCTGTAATAACTGCAGGTTCTCCATAGAAATACCATTCCTCTATTTCCTCATATAATTCACTGCTCCTATCATTTTCATCTTCCGGCATGCCTGCAAAGAGATAAATGCTTCCCGAATCTGTCTCCTTTCTGCACAATTTGTAATGCATATCCTGCCTGCTGCCTCTATGTGACAGAGAGCATGAGAGTTCCATACACTTCCCTGCGCCGAGTTCTCCCATTTTTTCCAATTTACTGCATTCAGTTAAAACATCCTCTGTATGCATACCTTCAATGTCCACGGGTGAGGAGGAGGTGATAATTTTTGTCTTGTCAGTACATATAAAGAAGAGATAACCCCTGGTAAGTGAATACGTAATGATATCTGTAGAGAGGTCATGCTGCTCAATTGTCCAGTTGCGTGAATCCCTCACTGTCCGGGAAATTACATAATTGTGATAGAGAAGGAAGATAATGGATATGATAAAGAATAAAACGAGTATGAGATATATGAATATATGCTGGGACCGGCTGATGTCAGCAGTGGATATTTTGATATCACTTTCCGGTATCATTGCATATATAAACCATTTATTATTCTGAACCTCCAGTCCTATACTCGCTGCATAATGCTTCTCTTTGAGTAATGCGTCCGATACAGGAGCATTAGAGAACATAAATTCAACAGAAGAGTTATCAGATATGCCCGGTGTAATGAAATAATCTTCCGCGAAGGCGTTTTCAAGCCGGCTCACATCCATATGAGGCGGTGAATATACAATCCTTCCGGATTCATTGATAACAATGAAAAATGTATTGGGCGTAATATTGAGCTTTGATATATACATCTCCCATATCCTGTTAAAACGCATAAGACCCGTTATTGCACCTGTGAATCTGCTGCCTGAAAATACTGGATGTGCCAATGCAATTGCTCTGTAGTCCTGAACAGCGAGGAAAGGTGCGGATATAACCGGCTTTCTTTCACTGTAGAGACGTTTATTGTGATACTGATACATTACATTCTCCCCCACTGCTTCTTCATCCTCCGGATATGTATATATAATATTCCCGGAGGAATCCAGGCGTGTAACATTGGAGAAGACATCACTGTAATTGAGGTAGAATTTTTTGATAATTACCCTTCCCTCATTATTGAAATCTTCTATGTTTCTCATTTTGGATATGAAATTGAGATCTGACTGCATGGAATTTAGATAATCATATATACCTCTTCTGGCGACTGTGAGCATCTGCTCTGCAATACTCTCATGATTCTGCAGAATAATCCTCTCAATATAACCTGATATCAGTATCTGATTGATTCCAATGAGCACTATGATTACCGCTGCAGTGAATAAAAATGCAGCTATAAGCGAAGACCTTTTTATTCCCATAAAATAATATTAGATAAAGATGTGCTTTTTGTCAAGCATCTTGTGAGTCTTTTTCATCATTCATGTAATACTCAATGATATCTGTTACCTCTTCTTTATACCTGCCGTATCTCACATATATCCCGCGGAAATTCTCCAGTCTGCTGGGCCGTTCAAATGGTGAAAGCAGAATACCCTTTGAATCCGCATAATAATTCCTGAATCTATGCCACGGGTATTGCTTCCTCTGAAAGAGATACTTCACTGTCACACCTTCACTGTCAATAGAGTATTTTGTCGGGACAAAATACGGTGTCAATGTAAGGAGTATGATAACAAGTGCAAGGAGAATACCTGCAAATCCGAGCCACATGAATCCGCCGAAAATGATTATCAGCACACCGGCATATGCCAGTATATTCATTTTACTGTCATTGTCTTGTACAGGGTGTGATACCCATTCAAATTTACTGTTCACCTGTCACCTCCAAGTATGCATCCCTGAGACGCTTGACGGATTTTGAAATATATTCCGATATCAATTTGGTTTCAGAGAAAACAGGCATGAAATTCGTATCACCGTTCCATCTGGGCACAATATGCACATGGAGATGATCCGTTATACCCGCACCTGCGGACCTGCCCATATTGATGCCCACATTGATGCCGTCCGGCTGATATGACTTCTTGACAATCTTCACTCCAATACGCACACCTTCCCACAATCCGGCATTCTCGCTCTCTGATAATTCATCAAGCATCCTTGAATGCACACGCGGGGCAACCATTATATGCCCATTATTATACGGGTACATATTCATTATTATAAGCCACTGCTTATTCTCCGCCACTGTTGTATCCTCATCATTGCAGCAGAATATGCATCTGTCTGTTTCGGGGCTCATTATATATTCCATACGCCACGGTGCCCATTTGTGTTTCATTGATCCTCCTTAAAAACAGGTTCGCCGAATTTTCCGTCATATCCGGCTTTGAATTCCAGATTGCCGTTCCTTACTCTCTCTATTAAAGAACCTATTTGATATCCTGTCAACATGTCTATCTCCTCAGGGTCTGCAATTGTTTTCATATACATCTCATCAATTGAATGCAGTATTTCCGATTCAATTGTCTTCATCGCCTTTGTCATATTGTCCCTCTTCTTTATGTATCTTGCTATTTCAATGAGGGGTACGGTGTAATAAACCTCTTTGTCATGGACTGCCTGCCGTCCGGCTGTCTTGCTGCTTATTCTGGCAAAGACACCTTCAGTGAGTTCCCTGCCGCATACGGGGCATTTCCCGTGACTGTCAAGTGTAAAGTACCCGCACTTCCTGTGACCTGAAGCAAAATACTTGCCTTCCTGGGGATAGAATTCAACAGTTCCCCGCAGCATTTCATTGCCCTCTTCAAAAGCACTCTTGAGAAGTGCAATATCCATGTCATCTGTAGAAAGTACTGTTGCCTCCCTCCCTAGTTTCCCCGGTGAATGGGCATCGGAAAATGACACGAGTGAGTAATCAGCAAACTTCCCGTACATCCTGTTCATGTCAGGATCAGATGATAGGCCTGTCTCCATTGCTGAAAATACGGA
>JAXHVG010000183.1:0-2040 GCA_034189245.1 Caldifarciminota bacterium | reverse complement strand
GCCTTTCACCTGAGATATAACCGAAAATGCCTATTACAGTATTAGAGCTGAACCCGGGTTCATTATAATCATACCAGGAAGAGAAATGATTAATATGTATTGCTTCAATATCATTACTGATATTCTTCAGTGTCTCAAGTGCAAATCTGCTGTGCACAATGAACCTGCTGCCTGAACATGCCAGTTCCTTCAGCATATTGAACTGTTTTCTTACAGTTTCATCAATCCCTATATTGACTGCATGCTTTATAGTATTCTTTCCTGCCTGTTCATTGAGCAGAAGATTGATGTATTTCAGATAAGCCTTTCTCTTGTAAGTCCTGTGAATAATCAGGTCGTGCAGATTGATATCATGGAGTATCACATAACCGGGGGACTTCAATGCATAGGAGTAGATCAGGCTATTGGAGGGATGATTGCCGATATTGTAGATAATTCTGTCAAAATTATCAGGATTGATATCTCCGATATAATGTTCTCCGGATGATACAAATGGGGATACCTTAATATAAACATTGTCTGATATACTGTTCAGATAATCTACCATCTCTTCGGAATAGACAGACAGCCCGGATCTGAATGGAGGATATGGGCTGACCCATGCAATTCTATTCATATTTCCCATTGAACATTCAGGTCAATGCTCCCGAGATAATCATGTGCAATGCCCTCAATGCGGAAACTCTCTGCATAATCAATGTGGTCAAAGGCAAATCTGTTTGACCTGTCATAAATACCTACGGTAATAAAGTAATTGCCCGGATTGAGCATTGCAGTATCAAATGATGCTTTTATGATTCCCGACTGCTTCAATCCTATCAGCTGTCCTGTATTATCATAGGTATTGGGACCGGCAATAAGGAAACCGCGGTTATTGTACAGTGAAAACCCCATTATTGCCTTGTCAATATGAGCCCTGTTGTCATACTCTATTTGCAGATTGACTGTGTCACCTTTATTAAAGACACTGTCTCCTTCAATTGAAATACTCTCAATGCGGACCTCCTGGCTGCCCCTCCTGTTTGCATTGATTCCTGGCATATCGGATTTCATCTGTATGAATTCTTCCACTATATCCTTCGGTTCACCGTCCCCCTTCACTATTCCCCTGTCCAGAAGAATGACCCTGTCAGAGAATCTGGAGACAAGGCCCATGTCATGGGAGACAAACAGAATGGTTACATTGTTCCTCTTCAATTCCATGATCTTGTTAAGGCATTTTCTCTGAAATGCAAAATCACCCACTGCAAGGACTTCATCAATAATGAGTATCTCCGGGCTTGTGTGTATTGCAACAGAAAATCCGAGACGCACATACATACCGCTGGAGAATTCCTTTATCTTAAGATCCATGAACTCTTCCATTTCAGCGAATGATACAATGGAATTGTAGAGTGATTTGATCCTGCGTCTTGAAAGTCCCATTATAGCACCATAGAGATAGATATTTTCTTCTGCTGTGAGTTCCGGATTGAAACCTATTCCCAGTCCGAGAAACGGGACAGTCCTCCCTTTGACTGATACACTGCCGCTGTCAGGGGGCAGAATCCCGGCAATTATTGACAGGAGTGATGTCTTGCCTGCTCCATTGAAACCAATTATAGAGACCATACTGCCTTCTTCAATATCAAGGTCAAGATTATTCAATACAGATATCTCTCTTGATGAGAACATGCCTGTTCTGATTATATATGAGAGTGATATATCATGGAGACTGATTATGTTTTTCATATTGTCTTCACTATCTTCTTTTCTTGAATCTTTACTATCATTATACTGAGCACATAAATGCCCACTGCAAAGAAGAGGGAATTGAGAAATATTGTGAGGTCCGGGAGCGTATTATTATAGAGTATTTTGTGGAATGATATGACAAATACAGCAAGCGGATTTAACAGATAGAAGCCCATGTAATTATACGGTATGATACTGAGGGGATAGAATATGGGGCAGAGGAAAAAGAGTGCCTGAAGAAGCACATTCCATGCGGGTTTGATATCCCTGAAAAAGACATATATTACAGAAAGTATATTGGCAACA
>JAXHVG010000182.1:0-2427 GCA_034189245.1 Caldifarciminota bacterium | reverse complement strand
CCTGAAGGAGAACTGGCTCTTGCTCAATGTGCGGTGTATTTAGCATTATCCCCCAAATCAATTGCTGTGTACAATGCCTTCAACAGGGTTATGAAGGATGCAAAGAAATACTCTGATTATCCTGTCCCCATGAAACTGAGAAATGCTCCCACGAAAATGATGAAAGAAATGGGCTATTCAACAGGATACAGATACCCTCCTGATTTCAAGGATTCCTTTACAGGCGATAAGTACTATCCTGATGAAATGGAAGAGATAGAGTATTACAAACCCCGCAAGAGAGGCTTTGAGAGACAGTTGAATAAACGTCTCAATTACTTCAGGAAACTGAGAGATAAATTGAGAGACCGTTCTACTGAATAATCCCCGGTGTAATCAGCCATTCAATGAGCCATTCATTCTTCTCATTCTCATTTGACATGCATATAACAGAACTCTCAGGTATATTGAGAATATCATATTTCTCTTCACCGCAGAGAAGATCAGAAACAAGATTTGGGATGAATGGTATATGACTGATAATCATAATATCCTGATTCTCTTTCAGTACAGGCTCCAGTTTCCCTATATCCCCGTCAGGCACAAGAAAATCAAATGCCTCTATGCCTCTCTCGGGACTGAGGAATTTGCTGAACAGTTCCGCTGTCTCCTTTGCCCGTAATTTACTGGAATGATATATACCCTTTATCTGTACAGCAAAATGAAGACGTATAAAACATGCTATCTTTTCAGTTTCCTCTACTCCATCCAAACTGAGAGGCTTCTTCCTGTTCCTTTCCTTAGGTACGCATTTGCCATGTCTTACAATATATAACTGCATAATTCCCCCTATGTTATTTTATTCTTATAATTTTCTCATTTCTTAAAGCAGAGTCACCGAATCTTATTATAATAAAATATGTTCCTGCAGGCACTTCACTGCCATTACTATCATTACCGGACCATTTAATCATATAATGCCCCCCGGATATCTCCCTATCCATGAGATTGTTAATCAATCTGCCTGACTGATCATATATATTTATCCTTACATTGTCTCTTACAGGCATACCGAACTTTATTGATACATCGCCTGATGCAGGACTGGGATTGGGTTTACTTAAATAATAATCATCTATGCTGATGCCTGTCATGGGTTTTATACCGGAAGCAGGGTCAAGTGTATAGAGCAGTTTATATGTGTCATAATCAGCAAGGAGTGTGTCATAATACTCAGTGTAGAGCTCTACAATCTCCGATTCTGGGTCAGACACACTGAGTTCTGCTGTACCATTTGATACTGGGAAGGGATTATAGGAAGAATGGATAGTGAATGAACTGTTGGGGTTCTCTTCCTCTGCATAGAGCTGGTCAAGCTGAGTTGAATAATTAACTACACTGGAATCCGCATCAATTATCTCCACGAACAGAGTGTCACCTGCTGGATTAAAAACCGCATCCGGCTGAGGATAAATCTGATACTGCGATAATACCTCAATATCCTCAAGGTAAATAGTATCCAATCCTGAAACTGAATAACCAGCCATTCTGATTTTTTCCGGCTCACTGTTTGTGAATGTCTGAGTCACAAGACCTCCGCTTATCGGTATTGTATAACCCTCTGGACAATTGAAACTCAGCGTATCACCATGAGTATCATCAATTATAAGATGAATGATTCCACTGTATGAGGTATCATTCTCAAAACTGCTTGTCATTGCAAAGAAGGTAATATCATTGTCACCATTGACAAGCATTTCGCTGCTGGCTGCAACAGCAATAAGGGCTGCCTTGCTGTCATCAAGTACATGCAGTGTATCAATATCATTCATCACTCCATCACTTGCAGTTATAATTACATCTTCAGCAATACTGTCTGATATGAAAAACTCACCTGTACCATTCTCCAGATATATGGAATCCTCATTGACTGCAGCAGAACCTGTCACACTGATATCAACATATCCATTATAGGAACCTGCTATAGAATCATTATACATTGCTGCAACAGATATAACCTCATTTTCCCATATTGTAATGCTATTATTCTCAGGAAGGAATAATTGAAGTGCATTGGCTGCAGTCATTGTTGAATAATGCCATACTGTCAGCTTATTGACACCTTCAAATCCATTTGAGCTGAAATAGGAATAGAGCATAGAACTCTCTTCATCCTGCATATTGGTATATGTTGTACCGGCATACGGATAATGCAGCCTGAACTCACCCAGACCCGACTGAATAGGCACGCAGTCGTCATACACAGAAGAGTCAGCATTTATAAGGTCCAGACTATTTGTCCGGGCATCCAGGTCAGCGTAACCATTGTAAGTACTGTCAATAACTCCATAAGCATCTCCGACTGCAACCCAAGCGTCAATAGTGTCTCCGACAGAAGCAACAGGCGGCACTAATAATTAACCCTTCACAGCCTTGACCCGTTCCTTG
>JAXHVG010000181.1:0-2567 GCA_034189245.1 Caldifarciminota bacterium | reverse complement strand
AGAATCATGAAGATAATCTTTTGTTATTATTTCAATACTCTCTTCACAGACTTGCAATAATGATTCACTGAGTATTCAATAATTAAGATGTGAATTATTCTGAGTTATATTTATCACAATCAAATTTCATCCCTTATTCTCCTCATAAAACGCATATAATAATTGATATTATGTTCTGTGGCAAGCATGAGGCCTGCTATCTCATTTGCCCTGAAGAGATGATGGAGATATGCTCTTGTATAATGAGTGCATAGTCTGCAGTCACAGTCTTCATCAACAACTGAGTGATCATCCTTATACTGTGCATTCCGAATGAGTATTCTGCCATTATCCGTAAAGAGAGTACCATTACGCGCATTCCTCGTCGGTACAACACAGTCAAATATATCAAAGCCCCTTTTCACAGCATATTCAATATCCTCCAGTTTGCCCACACCCATCAGATAACGGGGTTTGTCACTGGGCATAATCTCATCTGCAAGATCAATAATATTATTGATATTCTCCTTTGTCTCACCTATTGCCACTCCGCCCATCGCATATCCTTCAAAATCCATTGGAATGAGTTTTGAGGCACATTCTCTCCTGAGATTCTTGTAAACAGAGCCCTGGATAATACCGAATTGAAACTGATTTTTTGAATACAGGGGTTTTGATTTAACAAATGCCTCCCTGGCATCTGCGGCCCACCTTATTGTCCTGTCCATCGCCTCTCCGGCATATTCCTCAGTTGCTGGGTACTGGGTGCATTCATCAAGCACCATCATCACATCACTGCCTATACTCCTCTGCATCTCTACATTATTCTGAGGTGTGAATTTATGATATGAACCATCTATATGGGATTGGAACATCACACCATCCTCTTCAAATTTACGGAGTTGAGCCAGTGACAATACCTGAAAACCGCCGGAATCAGTGAATACAGGTCTGTCCCAGTCCATGAATCTGTGTATTCCTCCGGCATGTTCTATTATATCCAGTCCCGGCCTGAGATAGAGATGATAGGTATTTGAGATAAATACCTGTACATCAAGACGCTTCATATCCTGAGTAGTCAATGCTTTTGGAGTTGCCTGTGTGGAAACAGGCATGAATGCAGGTGTCTCAATAATACCTGAATCTGTAACTATCCTGCCTCTTCTCTTTTTGCCATTCTTCTTTATCAAATTGAACATTAAGTCACCTTATCAGCATGCTGTCGCCGTATGAAAAGAATCTGTAATTCTCCTCAATTGCTTCAGCATATGCATTTAATATGAATTTTCTGCCTGCAAAACTGGAAACCAGCATCAGGAGGGTTGATCTGGGTAAATGGAAATTAGTGAGGAGCATATCTGCCGAATGCACTTTCATGGGAGGATGTATGAATATATCTGTATGCCCCGTATCTGCATGGAATCTCTCTGTATCCCCATCATATACTGTTTCAAGCACCCTTATGGAAGTAGTCCCAATTGCCAGAATGGGGTTCTTCTTTCTATCCGTATTATTAAGCTTACTGCATATATCAGATGAAATGCTGAAATATTCACTATGCATATCATGTTCTTCAATCTTATCTGTTTTGACAGGCTCAAATGTACCGAGTCCCACATGAAGCAGTATATCAAGTATTTCAGCTCCCCTATTCTTCAGATCAAAAATTATCTCATCCGAAAAATGCAGTCCGGCTGTGGGAGCAGCCGATGAACCATTGATTTTTGAATACACTGTCTGATACGCATTAGCGTCATTTGCCTCATCAGGCCTCTTGATATATGGCGGCAATGGCACATGCCCCAGTTCCGAAAAAATATCATGAATATTCTTCTGTGGAATAATGCGTATTTTGAACACCTCTTTGTCCCTGCTTATTATCTCAATCCTGCTGTCAGCATCAAGATTCAGCATCTCCCCCATCTTCAATCTTCCGCCTTTATTAATAAGAGCCTCAAATTCATTGCCTTCAACATAGGGATTGAGAATCAGCAGTTCAATGGATGCCCCGGTCTCTCTCCTTGCGAATAATCTTGTTTTTATTACCCGTGTTATATTACGTACTATAGTAAGCGGATAATCCAGTATATCAGGCAATTCACTGAACATACGGTGTTCAATTGTCCTGTTCTTTCTATCAAGAAGCATCAGACGGGACTGCCCTCTGGGCTTTGGATAGGCGGCTATTAATTCTTCAGGTAGATTGTAGTCAAATTTGCTTATATCCATATCAGTTTCAGTATCAGAAAAGGGTGTCTGCATTATCTGTTCTGTTCAATCCAAGATGCTTATATGCCAGATCCGTTGCCACACGCCCTCTCGGTGTTCTCTTTATCAGGCCCTTTAGTATCAAAAAGGGTTCATAGACCTCTTCAATTGTCTCTGCAGTATCACCTATTGATATAGCTATTGTTGAAATGCCTACAGGCCCTCCTGAGTATTTTTCTATAATTGTCTCCAGTATATTGACACTCACCTCATCAAGACCAAGTGAATCCACTTCAAGCATCTCCATTGATTTAAGGGTAATATCCCTGTCAATAATACCGGTACCCTTCACAACGGCAAAATCACGCACACGTTTCAGG
>JAXHVG010000180.1:0-9179 GCA_034189245.1 Caldifarciminota bacterium | reverse complement strand
TAGTGATTGGGCTGCCTTTGATACAGAATGCCCGTGTTTATTCAGGGCATCACTTATCATCCTGCTCTCCAGTGTTTCAACAGCCTGCTCCAGATCATTGGAAGGAAGCTGACCGGAATCCGGTTCAAGGAGTATAAAATCCTCACGGGAGAGCTCGTCATTTTCAGAGAGTATAACAGCCCTCTGTATAATATTCTGCAATTCCCTCACATTCCCCGGGTATGAATAAGCCTTGAGTTTATCCATGGCTGCCTCTGAAATTGATTTAACCGGTTTGTTGTTCTCCCTGGAATACTGCTCCATGAAATAAAGTGCAAGCGCCTTAATATCCTCATGCCTTGCCCTCAGAGGCGGAAGATGGATATTGAGCACATTAAGCCTGTAGAACAGGTCCTCCCTGAACATATCATTCTCAATAAGCTTATCAATATCTTTATTTGTCGCAGCTATGACTCTCACATCTGTCTTGATTGTTTTCGTGCCCCCGACTCTCTCAAACTCGCCTTCCTGAAGGACCCTGAGCAGCTTAACCTGCATTGCAGGTGATATATCCCCTATTTCATCAAGGAATATCGTGCCGCCGTGTGCTGTCTCAAACCTTCCTGCTTTCTTCTGGCCGGCTCCGGTGAATGCCCCTTTCTCATATCCGAAGAGTTCGCTCTCCAGCAGATTTTCATTGAGAGCACCGCTGTTTACAGCCATGAATATATTGTCTGCTCTGTCTGACCTTCTGTGAATACGCCTTGCTATGAGCTCCTTGCCTGTTCCGCTCTCTCCGCTTATCAGCACAGGTGCACCTGATCGGGCCACCCTGTCTGTCAGTTCAATGATCTTCTTCATCTCGCCGGATTTATATATAATCTCCCCTGCCTGTTCAATCTGATTTTTGAGGAGTACATTTTCTTTTCTTACTGTTGAGTATGACAGAGCCCTCTGTATTTTATTGTCCAGGTCATCAAGATTGACCGGCTTTGATATATAGTCATAAGCACCGTTTTTAATCAATTTAACACCCTCTTCAACAGAAGCATAAGCTGTTACTGCAATGAATATGACGTCCGGTGCATTGCTTGTAATATATTCCAGTATCTGCCTGCCGTTACCGTCTTTGAGCTTGATGTCGCTTACAACAATATCCAAGACATTGTTCCTTATACTGCTTAATGCATCTGTCACACCTTCTGCTGTCATTACCCGATAATCATTCTCTCTGAGATACTCGCTCAGATTCTCCCTCTGGACCTTCTCATCCTCTACCAAAAGCAATCTGTTCATGCATCCTCCGCAGGTAAATTGATTCTGAATAGCACTCCTCCAAGTTCACTGCTTTCAACATCAATACTGCCCTGATGATCCTTGATGATTCTGTAAGCTGTTGAAAGCCCTATCCCCGATCCCTTTTCTTTTGTTGAATAATACAGCCGGAATATCTTCTCCCTGTCTGACTGAGGTATGCCGGGGCCATTGTCTTCAATAATAATACTCACCTTATTCCCCTTATTTAATACCTTTACTTCAATTCTGCCATTCTCACCCACTGCCTCCAGTGCATTCTCCATAATATTCTTCAACCCTGTTGCAAGATACTGGGAATCAGCCGATATCATTCCTCCCTCTGAGTTTACGGAGACATCAATCCCCTTCTCCTCAAGACGGACAGAGAGTGATGAGAGTGTGTGGGCAATCACATCATCTATACTGCATATAGTAAAATGATACTCATTGGTCTTTGAAAACTCCATATACTTCATTATTCTCTCATTTATCCTCTCTACCTCATCATTTATCTGCATTATCATTGAATCACTGCCGCCTTTCTTTATTATCCTCTGTATGAGAATGGATATGCCGTTGAGCGGATTTTTCAGTTCATGGGCAATTAGTGCGGACATCTCCCCCATTGCTGCCTGCTTCTCCATTATCCTGTTTGTCTTCTTCAGTTTCTCCATAGCAGTAATATCATGAAGTGTGATAATTGTCTTGGATGCCTCGGGGATGACCCTGCCTGAAGCAATGAATATCCTATCATCAATATGCACTTCTTTGTCATCAAAATCCTCACCTGTATCAATACTGTTCTCTTTGAGGATATCTGTGATATCTTCAATGTCTCTGCCTGCTGACTCCATCATTATTTCAGCCTTTCTGTTGCATTCAATTACCCCGGTTTCTTCAGAAGCAACAATTATACTGTCATTGATAATATCAAAATATCCTGATTTCTCCCTCTCTCTCTCCAGTATGCGGGATGCATATCGCATACTGCGCCAGTAAAAATAAATTACTGCTGTAATAAGAAATACTGAAAGCAGTATCATTATAATGATGCTTATAAAAATTATCCGCGCCTTACCCTCTGTTGTCTGAATATTCTCGGAGGTGAATCCTATTCTCAAAATACCGTCAATATTCTCTGCAGGTGATATGAACTCATATACGTCCTGCCCTTTGAATCTGTATGCCCTGAACACATCCCTATTCTCTACAAATGAGTATCTCAGAAGGGAATCCGTCAGTATTGAGGAAATGGAGTCAATGCTCTGAGTAGCTGACACAATACCTATCTTGTCCTGAATCACTATATATTCAATATTGGGCATATTGCCCATTGTCTGAATATATTTACCTGCTCCGGCCTTTGTCTCTATTGACCTGTACCAGGCTTTGGGTTTTGATATTATAAATATATCCTTTCCTTGATAGAGCATTATCCTGAATGAATCAGTATCCTGTATATCCGAGAAATAAAAACCCTCTGTCAATGTATCATAAACACTTACTGCATTGACACCGAGCGGGACTGTACTGCCTGACTGTTTAACTGAGCTGAGCATCTCCCTGTAAACATGATCCTGTATCATTGATGTTATCTCCAGGTTCTTGTCAATGGCAGTTTCAATTGTCTTGGCAAGATTTTTCCCCACATCACGGTAATTGAGTTTCACTGACTGGGAGAGGCCTGCAAATGCGTGAAATGTGTATATAAGAAATACAGTATTAACTACAAGCAGTACAAGGGCAGAGATGAGTGTTACCTTTATTATTCTGCCTTTCATTCCTCTTTCCGCCTGATTCTTTTTAATGTTTCTAAAGATGAATTGTTCAACTTAATTAATTATACTCCTTTCTTAAACATCTTCACTGCAATATAATCTTTTTTACTCAAAACTGCAGTGATAATGAGAGGAATGGATGGAAGTTCCTTCTAAGAGGAGAATAAGTATCTGAATATTCTATGGGCATCTTGGGCGAATAGTATCTCCTGTAGTCCACGCCCAGTGAAACCCTTATCACTCCGAGCTTTATTTCTGGCATAATAAATGCACCGTATGACATGAAATCATATTTATCTGCAACACCGGACTGATCAATGTAATCCAATTGATAATATCCTGCATGCACTCCGCCCGAGATCATTATTATATTGATGATTGAATAAGTGAATGCAAAAGGCAGTTCCCCTCCTATGAGTTTATAATTGAGGGTATCTTCAAGAACCACCATATCCTCTGCTTTGGCATATTTGATATGCGGTATAACTGCTGCCTTGAATCCGAGTTTGTCTATATACTTATACTTGATGCCTCCTCCGTAATCCACTGAAAAGGGAAATCCGTATGAAGCAGATGCATAGGCATCAATATTATTCCATATGCCTATGCCGGCATATACTTTCCCGGCAGGAATACCTACTCCGATGTCACTGAGTGTGTCGGGATTTGTCTGTTCTGGTATCAGTTGCCCTGACTCAATATCAAGGCCCACTCTGAATCTCAGAGGTGCACCGAGAGTATCAGCAGTTCTGTACGGCTCCATTGTCATTACTGTGCAAGAAGAGATGATAAATATAAGAATTACTAATGGATAGAGTTTTTTCATGCAACCTCCTATTTACTCTTGAAAATGCATCTATTAGTGTTAAAATATTTAGTGTCTTGTATGATTATTATAATGATAAACAAATTTAAATCAATAAAAAGGGGTTATTATGGGGTTTGATCTTTACAAAAACGATTTAATCAAAAGAAGGCTCGGAACTGACTCGCATATCAATCTTGTCAATTCAAAGATGGTCTTTGAGAAGATCTTTGATATTCCCGTTATTGTGATGGCTTGCAATATCAGGATCAAACATGTTGTTCCGGGAATTATGAAAGCAGCAGAGGAACTCAATTCAATCATGTGTTTTGAACTGGCAAAATCAGAGGGCCATATTGACGGCGGATACACGGGCCAGACACCGCAGATCTTCGCTGACATGCTGCTGGATTATGCGGACAAATACAAATTCACAATGCCGTTCTTTATTCACGGTGACCATATCACTGTCAAGGATACCACAGACAAGTCCATTGAGGATGCAAGAAAACTCATTGAGGCAGAGCTGCGGGCAGGATACACATCATATGCAATTGATGCATCATTCAATCACATTCCTCAGAATATCAAGATAACCACAGACCTTGCGCGTCCCATCATAGAGGCAGGATTCGGTCTTGAGACAGAGGTCGGAGAGGTTAAGTCAACAGGCATGAATGCATCACTGACAACAGTGGATGAAGCAGTGACCTATGTTGAAGGACTCAAGGATAACAATGTCCACCCGCAGCTGCTTGCAATAAACAATGGTTCCAAACACGGCAATTACAATCCTGATGAAGAGGTGCATATTGATCTTGAAAGAACAGATGAAATATATCAGGCAATCAAGAAGCATAATATGGCAATTGCCCAGCACGGTATAACAGGAACGCCTCTCAATCTCACAGGTCAGTTTGCTGATCATGGAATCAGGAAAGGCAATGTCGGCACGCATTGGCAGAATGCCGCACATAAACATCTCCCCAGGGACCTCATGGACGCAATGACCAAATGGGCTGAGGAGAATGGACAGAATATCAAGAAAGCGGCAAAGGTTTTCAAGGATGACATTGATTCTATTGACAGCAAGTACTCGGAGGCAATAGCTGAAGAGGCATATAAGTCAGCCAAGGAATACATCAATGCATTCAGGTCAAAGGACAGTGCAGAGCTGCTGTAATCAATAAGAGGGGAGCATGCTCCCCTCGTTCAGTAAGGAGCAAATATGCTATCTGGAAGAAAACTGGAGCTGAAGGAAGAAAAACAGCTGGCATCATATGCATGTTTTTCATCACAGTCACGCGGAAGGAAATACGATATACCCAAATCCAAGCACAGGACAGCATTCCAGAGGGACAAGGACAGGGTTCTGCATTCTCAGGCATTCAGACGCCTGGAATACAAGACACAGGTGTTTGTCAATCATGAGGCTGATTATTACAGGACGCGTCTCACCCACACTCTGGAGGTTTCATCCATAGCACGCTCCATGGCAAAATCATTGGGTGTCAATCAGGATCTTGCAGAGGCAATTGCATTTGCCCATGATATTGGCCACACGCCATTTGGTCATGCAGGTGAAGCAGCCCTGCATGAGATTATGAAGGATTACGGTGGATTTGAACATAATTCCCAGGGTCTGAGGGTTGTTGAATATCTTGAGAGGAGATATTCCGGACATCCCGGTCTCAATCTCACATATGAGGTGCGCGAGGGTATAATCAAGCATCACACATCATACGATAATCCGGACAATGAAATGCTCAGGGACTATGAACCTGACAAGAACAGTTCAATAGAGGGTCAGATAGTCAATATTGCAGATGAGATTGCCTATAATTCGCATGACCTGGATGATGGTCTGGAATCGGGTTTTATCAATACAGATCAGCTTATGTCAATCCCCTTATTCAAGGAATACTATGAGAAACTGAAAAAAAATGAGGATGATGAGAAGATGCTGAGATTTGCCATTGTCCGCGAGCTTATCGGAGCACAGATATCTGATGCAGTGCGGTCAACACTGGAGCGCATTGAGAAACTCGGTGTTGAGTCAGTAGATGATGTCAGAGTCAATGACAATATAGTGGACTATTCTGATGAAATGCGTGCAAAGAATACAAAACTCAAGCAATTCCTCTATGAAAAACTCTACTCTCATTACAAGGTTCTGAAAATGCAGCACAAGGCAGAGAGGTACATGGAGGCACTGTTTGACATATACAATGAGGATATAAGGCAGCTTCCCGATTCATATCTGGAGAGGATAGATACAGACGGCAGGGAGCGGGTTCTGTGTGATTATATTGCAGGAATGACTGACAGATATGCTCAGGACGAATACACACGCCTCTTCCTTCCCTATGAAAGAATGTAGATGAAGAAGAAAATCAAATTCCTCTTCAGGAAAATACTACTATCCAATTCATCCGATTTTGAGGTGACACTCGGATTCGGTCTCGGTATAATGGTGGGGTTTATACCCCTTTACGGATTCCAGACAATTTTATGCATTATTCTTGCAATACTCATTCCCAAAGCCAACAGGCTCTCACTAATACTCTCATCCCAGATATTCATACCGCCTGTTATGGCTGTTGCCCTGGGCATTGATTATTTTACAGGTTCATTAATACTCTATCAGAATATCTCATTCATGAGAATAACAAAAATAGATGACCTTCTCTACTATATCAAACCGATATTTGCAGGCAGTATTATAGCAGCGCCGCTCATGGGATTACTATCATCCATTGTATTCTACTATGTTTTCAAGAAAATTAGAAAGAGAAGAATGTCTCAAATGACAGAGGGTGTGTCCATTAATAACAAGGATAAAGCATGAGAAATTTGACGAATATTCTATTTACATATCTATTTATTGTGAGATGATTTCAAAAAAAGTATTTTTGTATCCAATTGAAAACCAAGGCTACGTGAATATTCTTTTATTATTTGCTGCAGTATGCATTCTGGCTTTTGTTGAGAATACACTATCTCAAATTTCTTCATCAGCTTATTTGATCATACCTGTTATAGGGATTGAATTCATAATATATATATTTGCCTTTGATTATCTTGCACAGATAGCCAGTCATTCCAGAATTAACAGTAAATCCGGTCTGCCCTACTGGAAAATTGATAATATTAATATCAGTTTTATATTATCCAAAGCTCTTTTACCTGTGATAAGTATTGTTGAATCAATCATAATAATGCTTCCATTGGTTTTTATATTGAGAAATATATATAGTATCGGATATAATAATTTGCTTATATATATATTTGTATTAGCTCTTACATTATTATTATTAAATATTATTCTCACGAAAGGATTGAATACATGGAACCCATTGGCTTTGATTGAACACTTAGGAGTACTTAAATTTTTCATGTGTTTTATCATTCTGTTATTGCTCAACTCCCTTTTTATTCTGCCTCTTGACAAGATTTGGAATATAGCAATTCTGCGTGCAGCTTATGTTGGGATTTTCTTCTATCTGTATCAGTGTATTATATATTATCTGGCATCAAGCATTGATGCTGGCTGAAAAA
The DNA here is from genome assembly GCA_034189245.1 of Caldifarciminota bacterium. Lineage (GTDB taxonomy): Bacteria > Hydrothermota > 32-111 > 32-111 > 32-111 > JAXHVG01. The sequence continues at coordinate 1,763 of JAXHVG010000180.1, read as the reverse complement.
TCTGTTTATTCTTGATTATTTTTAGTCCAATTATGTTAAATGAGTAATATGAATTTCATCAATTGAAGAGAGACAGTTTTCCCTTTTCAAAATCATATTCACTGTTCTTCCCTTGTTTTCAATAATCTCAAACCCCATTTTCTCCAATGCCCTTATTCCCCTTTTATTCTCACTGTACAATTCATCATGAAGTGCATTGAGGCGAATTATTTCAAATACATAATGGAAGAAACACTGCATTGCTTTGAGTGAATAACCATGTCCGCGGAGATTATTCATTATTTTTATATTGAAATCCGCTGCATGTCTATCAGCCCTGTACCTGTGAAAGGAGATCTCCCCTGTAAATTGACTGTCTGCAAATATAATAAAATAATTATCACTGATATTGTTCTTGTCCATAATCCCGCTGAACCAGTCTTTCATTTGACCTGCAGAATAATCAACAGTACCGCCCACATCTGACATAGTGTCTCTATCTGTCCATAATTTCCGTATGAGAACTATTTCATCAGGTGATGGCCTTCTTATTAACACAGGAGGCAGTGAAAGTTTTATGTCTTCTTTGAAACTATACAAATTTCCGTGTATCCGCTTTTGACAGGAGAATACCCCAAGGGGAAATCCAATTTCCTGCCTGTGAGTTTTATTATAAAGCCCGGGATTGAGAATGGGTCAATGCCTGTTATCTCTATTGTCCCAAGACCCTCTGATTCCATAATATATTTCAATGCGTCTGTACTGTATGCCTTTTCATAGCCGTGAATCCAATTGCCCAGATGCATTGCCTGATACACCTGCCACAGTGAATATTTGGCAGGCACAAATGTGATGACATATCCGCCTTTTTTTATAATACGCCTGAATTCCCTCACAATGGGCCTTTCATTTCTGAAATGCTCCAGCAGACCTGCTGAATAGACAATATCAAAATGATTGTCCGGAAGCTTCGTATCCCTGCAGTCAGCAACATAGGTATTGCCAATCTCCTCTGATATTATTTCTATTGCCTTACTGCTGAAATCCAGTGCATGGGTTTCCACATTATCATACTTGCTGTTTATAAGCCGTATATTGGAGCCGAATCCGCACCCTATCTCTATGACCCTCTTCTTCCTGCTCTTGATGCTGTCTATATACTTACTTAGGATCTCATCCCTCTGTTCAATAAGCCACTGTTCTGCAGGTGAAATGGAATACTGAGCCCAGTAATCATCCCACCTGATCATCTGTCTTTTCCTCGTCAAACGAAGCAAGCAGTTCCTTCGCCCTTTCCAAATCCTCTCTTACAACAACAAGAGCCACACCCTGTGTAAGGTCAAACTGAGGATATATGCCGCCTGCATCATCTGTAACAATATGGCAATCTATACCTTCACTCTCCATCAGACCCCTGACAATCTCGGCTTCACTCTTCTCATTGTATATACTGAGAACTGAATATCTTTTCATAATAACTCCTTTTTAATGATTATACTGAGAAAATGCATTAATTCAATATCACTATCATAAATCTGAAATTCCCTGTCAATGACTTTTCCCATATGGATGATATAAAACCCGGCTCTTCATTATATACAACACCCATCACATTCCCCACTCCAATTGCATTTGTAATTGAATCTGAGACAGCCCTCCTCCCTCATTTGTCAAAATCACACCAAAAGGCAAGGTGGAAGTTGCGCTTTATTCAAATAAATATTAAGATAATTAAGTTTTCCCTGTAACAAATTGACTATTATTGCGTATTGTTGAATAATATG
>JAXHVG010000018.1:0-4713 GCA_034189245.1 Caldifarciminota bacterium | reverse complement strand
GATAACCCTGTTTCTGTCTGCAATATCACCGTTCTTTTCATAATCCACAATCTTCATCAATGCAAATCTCGCTTCCTCACTATTCAGTGCAGTAATCCTGCCGGGCATAATATCAAGAATATTGTCATCACCTATAACATTGCAGAACCATCTGTCTGATACATTGCTCGCCTCCTTTGTAAGCAATCCCATTTCCCTTATGACCAGTCCCTCCTGAAATACAGGGACAACATTATGGTTTTCATATGTATTGACCCTGTTCTTATAATCATAGGAAGCAGAACCGACAAAAAAGACATAACGCGGTTTTTCTTTCCAGTTGAGTAATGCAAAGCGGATGAATGACTTGATTGCAGGGGGATACTGTAGAGAGAATGAGAATGCATTGTAAATCTCATTGACTTCATATATTTTCACTGAAAGACCCCCGTCCTGCTTGAGGGTTTTGTATATTGCCGCACTCTGCCTCATGCCATTACCTGTAATAACTATTATATCCGCCCCTGTCTCGGAATACATACTCTCTGTACTGATATACTGCATTGACCGTGGCTTTAATGTTTCCGTTCCTGCATGTATCAAGTGTGAATCACCTGTTCTTATATTGGTCTGTTCCGATTGCCGGGCAATGCCTATATAGTCGGTGCTCCCCCTTAAATGCACATAAACATCTCTCTCAGGATTCAAGCTTATAGTTTCGGAGGGAATATTACGGCTTGTTATATTGCCGGATAATCTGTTCAAATCAGCATATGATGATAATCTTATCTCGCGTAAATAGAATTTTCTCCACTGCGCGTCAATATTCCTTACAATAATCTTTACAGTATTATTGCTCCTTATATTGCTCACATCCATTGAGAATTCAGACCATGGTTCACTGCCGTAAACATCATGTTCTATGGTTTCAATCAGAACATCATTCAGATAAACATCAATTGTATAATGAACCCTTGATTCAAAAGACATCTTCAGTGAGAGAACACCGGATGGATCAGATGGTTCAGCAACTTGAATATGTTTTATGATCTCCGTATCCTGGCTGTCCGGTGTCATGAGGAATGCCTCCCAGACCCATCCGTATCCTGCAAACAGAGGATTGAGTGAATCATAATTCAATGTAAAATCACATAACAGTGAGCTGTCTGATGCACTGAGTCCTGTCTGGAGAGGGAATGCCCTCTTTGGGTCAGACCTGTTGAAAGCAAGGAAATAGACATTATTGTCAGTGTATGGATTATTGAATATATCGTACTGTCTGTAATGATTGGCATTGTCCCTGTTCGCATTCTCCCCGAAGAACATCAGGTATTCATCCTCATCAAACACATTGTCCCCATTGCCGAAAAACCTAAATGATACAGGAACAGGGTCAGAGTATAGAAACAGATCGGGTGAATCATAATTGTACATAGTGTCAGGTGTAAAGAGAGCCATCCTGCCCGGGTCAATAAGTTCCGGATTCATACCTGCATCAGCCAGCATATCCCTGTCTACTCTGTATATACCGGTTGAATCAATCTCAATCCTCAGGTAATTTTCCCTAAAGACACCGGCAGTGTCTTCAAGTACCTGCTTGGACTGATAATTATTGTTCTGGGTGAATGATGTAAGCTCTTGGCCGGGGTATTTTATCATAGGGGATTCAAAATCAATACTTATTCCTATCCTGTCAATCCACTGCCTGCTGCCGTAAACCGAGTTGACCGGATATATCTCCAGATGAAGTATTCTCTGAAAACCGGCATACTGATACTCTGCTCTGTATAGTGTCTGCCCGTAACTGTAATCATCCTTCTTCAGATGTCTTGAGGATAATACATCTAAATTGATACTGCAGTCACCCTCAGCAGGTACATTGAAATAATAATGTCTCACAGGGATGTCATCAATCAGATCACATTCCCGGCGGAGCACCTCTCTTTCAATATCAATGGATCTGACTGTAAACTTATCAGCTGTAAGAAATAATGACAGAAATATCAGTGCAATAAAGAGAGATTTATTCTTCATTCAGCTCTTTTGCTTTATCAATGAGCATTATGGGGATATTGTCCTTGATCTCAAAGTAAATACCGTCCTTCCTGCAGATAAGTATTTCCCTATCTTTGTCATATTCAAGCTGCCCCTTGCATTTGGGACATGCAAGCACATCAAGCAATTTCTTTTCCAGCATAATTCCTCCTGTTTAATTATACGGATACAGCATAATACTGTATATTACTCCAATAAATTTGCCTGTGACATTCTTAATTCTCAAAATGGATGCCCTGCTGTCATAAACAGCCCGGAAACATGTACTGTCAGTAAACAGACACAGTGACGCATCACCCTTTTTTATATCAATATCATTAATAATTATATCATACATATTGCTCTTCTCTTCAATAATAATATCCTCACTGCCTGTAAAAGTATAGAGAGTATCATTTATTTCAACAGGATTCCTCTCATCAGCATCCATATACACATCAGCACTGCCGTGCGGGTCCGAGTATATAAATGAAGCAATATATGCCCTTTCTGCTTCAAGCAGGAGCCTGTTTGTTCTGTCTGTCTCAAAGAAGTATGCTGTCTCTTTCTCCATATACCCCCTGCCTGATGTTTCCATCCTTCTGCTCAGTGCAGACATATCAGTTTCTCTCATATCTAACATTATCCGGGCTTTGGGTTCGCTTCTCCTGGAAAAATAAATATCATTGGGATAATTGAGTTTTACATCCATTGTCAATGATTCATTTGATATATGCACACTCCTCAGGGAATTGTCTCTGCTATTTATAATGATTTTCCCCTTCTGCAGATAATTTACCGGGCTTATGAGCACTGTATTGATCTGAGCCTCATATACCGGATTGCCCCCTGACCAGTCAATGAACTCCGGTTCAATCTCAGTCAGGGCTGTCTTGAGGAATTGATGGGGGTTTATCGGCGGGTCATGCGCTATGGGTTTGCCTGTACTGTAGTCAATCCACTCCCTGCCTGTATAGAAATCATTGTATGAAACCTTATTATTACCCATTGTCATATGGCCCCTGATAAGTATTCTGGACAATGCATCCTTCCTGCCCTCTACCCTGAGATTATACATAGGAGTAACGATGCTCATTGAATACTCATATGCCCTGTTAAGAGAGCGGGATATGTCAATACTGTCAATATCAGGCTCTATGAGGTCATGCTTGGGCATGCATCCAGTGATTGTCAGTACTGTAAATACGGCAATGAGTACTATTCGTTTCATAGGGAGAATTGCCTGGGCAGCAATTCACTCAATGTGAATTGTTCCTCTTTACTGTTACTGGCAATAATAACCTTCATGTCATTATTGAATTCACTGAGTACACCGAGACATGCTCCGCAGGGATAGGGCATTGAACTGCTGTCAGAGTATATGAATATGCTCTCAATATCCCTGCATCCGTGCGATACTGCATTGAATACAGCAGACCTTTCAGCGCACATTGTCAGTGAGTATGATGCATTCTCCACATTGACACCGTCAAAGAGACTGCCGTCTGCACACTGTATAACAGCAGCAACCCTGAAATGGGAATACGGACTGTATGAGCGCGAGATGAGCTCTTTTGCCCTTATTTTTATTTTATTATTCATAGAAAAATAATAATACAATATAAGCCTAAGTCAAGACCCGCAGTATTTTCTCTTTTACCTTCTTCATCTTTCTCGCCTTTGTGAGAAGCAGAGCGACAGAACTGGTGACTTGCATATGAGGTCAATAGTCAATGGTTGATGGTGGAGGGTCAAGAAGATAGTTGCGGGTTTTCAGGTTGCATGTTCCATGGATTTGTTTATAGGGTTCAAATTGTTGAACCCCTTCAATCTTCCGGCCCTTTCCGTTTTCCGTTCTCTCATGGCCGACTTGACACAAAGCTGGTGGCCGACAGCTGCCGGCTGTCAGCTGACTCGTGTCCCGCGTCTCGCGTCTCGCGTCTCTTACTTCTCCCCGCTCCTTTATCCTTCTTTTACCTTTTACCTTCTTCCCGAATCACACGAATCATATGCAAGTATCATTGTCCGTTATCCGATCTTTTGTGGCAGGCTATTCGCATATACCAACCACCAGCATACTAGCCACAAGCAACTAGTTTCCTACTCGTTCTTCATTCCGCACCACGCATCACGCATCACGATTCTTGTCCGGATATTCACTCTTATCCGGGAGGGTCACTGACCACTCCCCTACATACTTCTTGTTCTGCGCTCTTATCCGGGCGGTTCGCGAACCGCCCCTACAATTATATCGTAATGCGTCTTGCGTGATGCGCCTTCCGTTAGGATGGGTTATTAACACCGTCCCTTTTCTTAAATAATCAAAACCCGGTCATTACGAGTTCAGCAATCCTGCTACTCATCCGCGAAGTAATCTCTATACCCGCTATTCATTCTTTTTCTTCTTTTTCCGTTCTCTCATGGTCGGGTTATCACAATCCCGTACTCCCCGCTTGGCATTCAGACTCGTGTCCCGCGTCTCGCGTCTCGCGTCTCTTACTTCTCCCTGCTCCTTTATCCTTCTTTTACCTTTATTCTTTTACCTTCTTCCACGCAACACCCATCACACAAAACGGCCTTCAAGGGACGGAGGGTTAAGATACAAATAGATTCTACCAAAACAACCCAAAATCCTATATAAGTTTCCCTAATACTTGATTTACCCAGCATTCTGTCCAAATCCCAGGGACAGCCCTTTAC
>JAXHVG010000179.1:0-6761 GCA_034189245.1 Caldifarciminota bacterium | reverse complement strand
ATACAAAAACAGGGTGGTTTACTCCGGGAAACTCCCTGATTAGTACATTAAAACTCAAAAACGGAAGGAAGAGCTCTTCTCATTAGGTGATCTCTATATGATTTTATGTGACATTTTTTTACGAGGAAAGACGGACCAATCCTTAAATAAAGGGACGGTGGTTCAAAAAGTTCAAAATTCATCTAAACCTAATTATATGTTCATTTAAAGGATTTTTGTTGAAAAGTGCATCAACCCAGCTTAAGTGCTTATATTTTATAACTTACAGTCAATTGCTCAGTTTTTTGAACTTTTTGAACCACCGTCCCTTTTTGAAAGAATATGGTGTATTGAGGATTTTGAATAATCAAGAGAACGGGAGATTTCAGCTTGTGTGAGTCCCTTTGAAAACAATTCAAAGATTATTGCATTTCTTGTCTTACTTTCTCTTGACCATTTGAGGGTTTTGAATTGATGCAGTGTAATATTGTGTTTGCTCAGGACATTCTCTATTACCTTGTTGATCTGTTCTTGTATATTGCGCCTATTACTGGAGAGACGGTTTATTCTGTCAGTTCTTTTGGATATTGTCTTGTATTCCCGGGCTGTGCCAATGTACTCATGTGTGAAATTATAGAGTTTCCCGGCATCAAATAATTTTTCCTCATAATCTGTCAGCACGGTGAGCCACCGGGGAGGCCTTTTGCCTTTATAGACAGAGGCACTTGAAAACTCATAGTCCTCCGGTTTTATAACAATACGGGCTTTGACCGGATTATTGTGGATATAGTAGAGTATTGTATACAGATAATCCCTGCTGAGTACAATGAGGGACAATGGCCTGTCTTGGAATACATGTAGTACAGATACCAAAACACAGGGCATTATCATTAATGGGGGATAAGGTAGAGGTTAGGTGGAATCAGAAGTACGACCTGTTTATATTATACAAAAACAGGGTTGTTTACTCCGGGAAACTCCCTGATGAGTATATTAAAGCTAAAAAACGGAAAAAAGAGCTCTTCTCAAGAAGAACTCTTTATATTACTTGACTTTTTAGGTGATCTCTATATAATTTTATGTGGCTTTTTTTTATAGTAAAAAGGTTATATTTTTTATAGGAATAACAGCACCAGCGACTAATCAAGGAGGAGCTAAAGATGGTAAGTTATTACTCGGGGCAGGATTTACGAGAAATGTCTGTCACCGCAACTGCATGGCTGAAGAAAAGTGCCTCAGATATTAATGCTTTAAATGTTTTCCCTGTGCCTGATGGCGACTGCGGCACTAATATGTTGTTAACGATGAATGCTATGATAGAAGAAGCATATCGGGCTCCTGACCGGAGTGCCTCCGCAGTGGCTTCTGCGGCCGCCTTTGGTGCCTTAATGGGAGCTCGGGGCAATAGCGGCGTCATCCTCTCTCAGGTTTGGCAGGGTTTCTCAAAAACCCTTGAGGAGAAAGAATCTTTCGCTCCAAAAGATTTTGCCCAAGCATTACTCAATGGTGCCAATTTAGCCAATAAAGCTTTAGCTAATCCGGTCGAAGGAACTATTATTACGGTTGTCCGAGAAGCTGCCCGGGCAGCAATGGAAACCGCTGAGATAGAAGATAACCTTGTCTCTATATTAGAGTCATCAGTCGCTGCCGCTCAAGATGCTGTGGCAAATACCCCTAACCTCCTTCCGGTGCTGAAACAGGCTGGCGTGGTTGATGCCGGTGGTCAGGGACTATATGTCTTGCTTGACGGTATGCTGATGTATCTCAGAGGAGAAAAGGAGGATATGGAATATCGTCATCCTCAAGTAATAGCCCCCGATATTGAGGGGGCTGCAAATCTCCCCCGCCTCTCGGCAATCCCGGAGGATCCTTATGGCTACTGCACCAGCTTTGTCATCAAGGGAAAAAACCTTGATGTGGAGAAACTACAAAAAGAGCTTGAGAATAAGGGGAAGAGTCTGATTATTGCCGGTGATGAGCAATTTATTAAGCTTCACATTCATACCTTTGACCCTGGTGAGGTTCTCCGCTTAGGCACGACTTTAGGCACGATTCATGAGATAGAGATCAATAATATGGATGACCAGTATCAGCAGTTCTTAAAAGAAACCCCGGCTGAGTCTCCCCAACCGGAGATTGCTACTGTTGTGGTAGCTTCGGGGAAGGGCTTGATGAATGTATTCCGGAGCCTCGGAGCCATCAGTATTATCCCGGGTGGGCAGACGATGAACCCGAGTGTTGAGGAAATCTTGAAAGCTGTGGAATCTGTTTCTCAGTCTCAGGTAATCATCCTGCCTAATAATAAGAATATTATTCCGGCAGCTGAGCAGGCGGCACAATTTTCTAAAAAGAAGCTGGCGGTTATTCCGACTCGGACTATCCCTCAGGGAATTGCTGCCATTCTCTCCTTCAATTATGAGGTTGGCTTTGAAGAAAATGTTGCTATGATGGAAGAATCCTTCCCGGCAGTAAAAACTTTGGAGATTACTCAAGCCATACGCTCCACTCAGATTGGCGACATGAAAATCAAAGAGGGGCAGATGATTGGATTTGTTAATGATGAAGTAATTTCAGTTGGTGATGATGCTGACCAGCTTCTGCTGAAGATGCTTTCAGGTGAGGAGATGAGCTCAAAAGAGATTCTCACTCTCTACTATGGAAGTGATGTTAAAGAGGCTGAATCCAATGAACTCAGCCGGCAAATTAGACAGCATTATCCCCATCTCCAGATAGAGGTGGTAAATGGCGAACAACCTTATTATCATTACATTGTCTCAGTTGAATAATATAATCGGGTATTGTAGTGTTGCCATTCCTGTGGCAACAAATAATCATCTAAGAGAAGGAGAAAAATGGTAAAAATAGTTACTGATACCGTATCAGACTTGCCTCTAAAGGTGGCTGAGGAACTTGGGGTGACCATTATCCCTCTACATGTTCGCTTTGGCAGTGAGGTTTATCGGGATAATGTTGATCTTTCAACTGATGAGTTTTATCAGAAATTAATTTCCGGCCGTCATTTCCCCTCAACCGCCGCCCCTTCAATCGGGGAGATGACTAAAATATATCAGAGGCTAAGTGAAGAAACCGATGAAATTGTTTCTATCCACCTCTCCTCTAAATTTAGTGCTTTTTATGAAGTTGCTTTGCAGGCTAAAAATGAGATAAGGTCAAAATGCCGTATCGAGGTGATTGATTCCCTTTCGGCGACTATGCAAGAAGGGCTTCTGGTCATTGCTGCTGCCGAGCAAGCTTTGGAGGGGAAAAATGCTGATGAAATCCATGCTTTGGTTCGAAGCCTGATTCCCAAAACCCATATGAGAATGTCCTTTGATACCTTGGAATATTTAAGAAGAGGCGGGCGAATTGGTCGTGCTCAGGCCATTTTAGGCTCAATTCTCAAGGTGAATCCCCTTGTCGGAATCAAAGATGGCGAGGTCCATCCTTACGGAAGGGAACGGAGCCGGCAAAAGGCTCTGGATTGGCTCTATCGTTTTGCCGCAGAGTTTGACGGCAAAATAAGGTATTTAGCCGTGGAACATGCCACTACACCTGATGAAGCTGAGGCATTAGCCGACCGTCTCAGCTCAATTTATCCCCGAGAGAAAATTATCATCTCACAAGTCAGCCCGGTAGTCGGCACCCATGTTGGTCCCCATGTCGTCGGTGTTTCTTTGCTGGAGAAATAGCCTCAGAAGATGGATAAATCTTTCGGGTCTGAAGCGGTCTTTGCGTGAAATAGCTTGGAGTTTTTTCCTGAACCACTCAATTAGGTGATTCCCTTTCTCAAGGAAATATTTGGGGGGCTTTCATCAATATTGTCCTGATTGATGGAATAGGCAGCATATTCAGGTATGGTATAGGCAGCAGCACCGGTTAAGTCGATGTCTTCATTGTGAGTGCGAACAGTGAAAGATGATTCTTCAATTGCCTTGCAATAAACTCAATATCCCAGAGTGTCTTATCCCTGTCCATAATGCCCAAAGTATTAATTTTCTCACCTGTTATTACAAATCCCTTCATATCAAAGGCAAATACATGACTGCCCCTGTCTGCCATAAATGAAGCAAATTCACTGTATCTCAAAGAATGCTCCACCATACCGTGAATTATCAGCATAATGCTGTCAGTATTTCCTGATGACTGCCACTCTCTGTAGAATAACGGACTCTTATCAAATGTTTGGATATTGCCTGTTTTCATATAAATGATTATATTATTAAAGATACATCAAATCAAGATTATTTTATATAATTATTTGATAACTCTTGACATAATATAATCTGTGTTTTATAATCCTTTAACACTTTAATTCTATAGAGGAGGAATCATGAAAAGGACATTTCTTTTAATCACAATCCTTATTGCAGTTATGCTGTTTGCCTATGGAACAAGCGACCCTGCAGATGGGGAGAACCATGAGGATTATTTCACAAAATGGGATATGAATGGTGAAAAATGGGCAGATGATTTGCTGGTGGATTCAGGCTGGGTCGGCGGTTTTGCTTATGCAACTGATTATAATTCAGGAGTCATATATGCTTTAAAAAAGAACAGGAATTTCACTATTGGCAATGACTCTGTGAGAATCTTTAAATCCAATGACAATGGAATCAACTGGTCATCCGGCCAGCTGATAATGACAAATCCTGATGGTTATATAAATGACCCAGCTATTGTTGTAACCAACAGCGGCAAGATTGCCTGTTTTGCCCTTTATATAGAAGGTGACAATCAACAGAATATATGGATGAGGGAATTTACTGACTCCAGTTTATCATCAATTCATTGGGAAGAGGTATCTGTGCATAATCAGGACACTGTAATAAATTTTGATGTTGATTATTCTGATGGTTATTATTATGTGTCTTATCTTGCATATAATGGAACATCCGATACAGTTCATAGTTTATACGGAACCACTGCTCATGAGGACAGTGTAGATTTTACAAATCAATCCAAACTCTTCCATAATATTGTTGAAGATGAAGAAGTGCGTGTTGCAGCAGGTACAGGCGGAATAGGGTATATTGCATTCATTGAGGATTTCAATCATCCAGATACACTCAATATTCGGGTAAAGCGAACTTTTAACTATGGCGACACCTGGGCTGCTTCTGAGCCAATTACCAATCTTTTGTCAGGCCAGCAGATTGAAAATATTGACATTGCCTGCTGTAAGCCAAACCCCAAGACAGTATGGATTACTACTCAATATACCAATCTTAACAATTGGGGTTATTACTATTCTACTGATTCCTGCAATACTGCAGGCTATGGGGGTGTAATTCAGCTCTACAACGGTGCAGTTGAAGCACTGGGTACAGTGCAGGGACATCCCGGTCGCAACTGGGCAACATTCGCATTCAGATCTGATTCAGGTTCTTATGAGCATATTGGATTCTTCTATATAATGAATAGTAATCCTGATTCAGTAATTAATCTCCAGGCAGTCAATAATTACAGACCAACAGGTACATTCAGGCCTGAAGCAGGTAATTCCATTACCAATTCTGCTGTCATGTATGCAGGATGGGGTCCGGAGAATCTCTACTATGATGCCTATAATCTTAATACAGGTATTGATGAGAACAGACCCCGCAATACTGCTCTAAGCTTTATCGCGCCGGCAAGAACAATGATCTCTGATGAAGCTGAATTTTCACTGCTTCTGGATTCATCATCTGAAGTCATGATTGCTCTGTATGACTGTTCAGGCAGAAAAGTGCTGAGCAGGACCAAAAACTTGAGTGAAGGCAGCAGTACTGTCAGTATAAGAACAGCAGAATTGCCTTCAGGGATTTATCTCTACAGGGCTCAGTCAGGTGTAAAGACAGCTTCAGGAAGATTAGTCAAGATAAGGTAATCATTTATCACCGATGCAGTAAATGTAACCATTTCTGCATCCTATGTAAATTTTGCTATTCAATACTGCGGGGGTGGATTCAATGCCGCCCCCCAGATTTATTGAAACACTCTCTCTTATATTCATACCGGTAATTTTAAATATCCTCAACCGGCAGTCATACCCGCCTGCAATAAGATACTCTCCCGCAAACACAGGTGTGGATATGGAACCGCCTATGTATTTCTTATAAACAAATTCCGGGGTCGGATAATAAGTCAGGGAATCAAATCCAATTACATTACTGTCCGGGACTGTTCTGTTTAATGCAACCACATAGAGATAACCGTCAACAGACATGAATGCGCAGAGATGGTTTTTTTCAGGTCCTCTTTCATATATTGCAGGGCTGCCTATTACCCCGCCTTCCCATCCGGGCACAATACTGCTGCCCGTGGGGAAATACCACAATACGGATTTTTCTTCTTCCATCTTCGGGTCCAGTTTGATTACACCGCCCGGGCCCCGTATATACTGTTTCTCAATGGGGCAGACAAGTTTTCTGTCACCCGTGATAACAGGTGAACCATCCATATCAGAACCTGTCTTGAAATCAAACACCTTTTTGCCTGTGTTAATATCAATACCATAGATATGGCCTGAACCGCTTGTAATGTAAATTGTTGAATCCATGTATGCAGGAGACGATTCAGAAACAAGATTCCACTGATGGGCTAGAATATCTCCATTGTCATATAACCTGACACTGTAATCAATAATTGGCTGTCTGATACTGTCTCTCAACTCTGTCTTGAATGGATTGATTTTATAGAGATACCCGTTTTCAGCACCGAGATATATCCTGTTATTTATTATAAGAGGTGTGCCGTCAATATCCCGTGAATATGAGTCAGTAAGGGGTATATTCATCCTCCAT
>JAXHVG010000178.1:0-2076 GCA_034189245.1 Caldifarciminota bacterium | reverse complement strand
CATTGTCTTCAATGCCTCTTCCATAATATGGACAACAACCTCTCCGTCATTCCTGCTTCTTATTGAATGCCCCTCTTCCCTCAATTCCCTGAACAAATGGTGCGCATTGATTATATTGCCATTATGAGCAGCAACATAATCGCCTGTACAGTCACTGTGGGGCTGGGAATTCCTCTTTGATGGCTTGCCGTAGGTTGCCCATCTGAGCTGAATCATACCCTTGTATCCCCCGTAATTGCTGAATCCGAGCCGCCGGGCAACATCGTCCACATTGCCCTTGTCTTTGTATATACCATACTTTCCGTCTTTTTCAAAAACAGCAATACCTGTTGAATCATAGCCCCTGTATGAGAGTTTGTCGCCTGCCCTTTTCAGTATATTCCCCAGCCGGGGATTTCTCTTATTGTATACTATTGCAAAAAATCCGCACATTATTCCTCCGGGGAATTTTACCTGTAAGTCAAAAGAATATGATCTTTGGGCACCCGTTCGCCCGGCTTGACATTGATGCTCTTTATTACACCGTCTCTCTCGGCATATATCCTGTTGCGCATCTTCATTGCCTCCAGTATGAGCAGACAATCGCCCTCCTTCACACTGTCGCCGGGTGATACCTCAATATCAAGGACAGTGCCGGGAATAACTGCCCTGAGCACCTTCCTCTTCTCTCTTTGAGGTGTATATTGTTTATTTTGCTTATCATCAGGTACATTGGTTTTGTACCTGTCATAATTGATATTGATTTCTTCTTTCTTACCCATAATAATTATACCGGCATATTTGAATGCTTCTTATCAGGCAGAATTTCGTTTTTCTCACTGCACATCTCAAAAGCATTGATCAGTATTTTCCTTGTTGAATCCGGATTGATGACACCGTCAACATAACCCTTTGAAGCTGCCACATAGGGATTGGCGAACTTTTCAATATATTCATCAATCTTCTCCTGCCGGGTTTTTTCCGGATTGATTGAACTCTGTATTTCTTTTCTGAATATAATATTGGCAGCACCCTGTGGACCCATTACTGCGATTTCTGCACTAGGCCAGGCAAAAACGAGGTCAGCACCGAGATGTTTGCTGCACATGGCAATATATCCGCCTCCATAAGCCTTTCTCAGTATCAGTGTAATTTTGGGGACTGTTGCCTCGGAATATGCAAATAAAAGCTTGGCTCCGTGTCTTATGACACCGGAATGCTCCTGATCAATGCCCGGCAGATAACCCGGCATATCAACAAGTGAGAGCAGCGGGATATTGAAACTGTCACATGTCCTTACAAAACGTGATGATTTATCAGCAGAATCCACATCAAGCACTCCGGCAAGCATATCCGGCTGATTTGCAACAATACCGACAGTCCTCCCTTCCAATCTGGCATATCCGACGACAATATTTGCAGCCCATCCGGCCTGAACCTCAAGGAAATCAGAATCATCCACAATTGCCCTGATAATATCCCTCACATCATAGGGTTCTTTGGGGTCTTTGGGAATAATATCTTCAATATTCCCTTTACGGGGTTCTGCAGCTTCCAGACGGGGAACAGGTTTCTTGAAATTATCAGGGAGATATGACAGTAATTCCCTTATTTTCTCAAAGCATTGATGCTCATTGGCTGCAAGGAAATGGACATTGCCTGTTTTCTTGAAATGCGTCATCGCTCCGCCCAGTTCCTCCATTGATATATCCTCGCCTATCACACTCTTTATTACCTGGGGACCTGTTATGAACATCTTTGAGACCTTGTCCACAACAAAGACGAAATCCATCAATGCAGGGGAATATACGGCACCGCCTGCACAGGGACCCAGTACAACAGATATCTGCGGTATTACACCGGAGTAACGTGAATTCCTGAAGAATATATCACCATAGCCTGCAAGTGCATCAACACCCTCCTGAATGCGCGCTCCGCCCGAATCATTGAGCCCGATTACAGGCACACCCATCTTGGCTGCAAGATCCATGATCTTTGTTATCTTCATAGCATGCATCTTGCCCAGTGAACCGCCTGCTACAGTGAAATCCTGAGCAAAGATACAGACCTTCCTGCCGTTTATTTTCCCGTATCCTG